>CAXBRX010000149.1:0-7959 GCA_963977835.1 uncultured Derxia sp. | reverse complement strand
TTCTGTCGACGGAGGAACGCCATTACAGATACCAGGTCCTGACGGTCGTGGTCCCCATCGTCAACAGCATATGGGCGGGCACATGAAGCGCCAGCGGGGCATGGCCCTCATCATCGTCCTGATCGCCCTGGTGATCATCAGTTTCGCCGCGACAGCCCTCCTGCGCTCGACGGACACCGCCACCCTGATCACCGGCAACCTGGCCTTCAAGAAGGCGGCGCTGGCGTCCGGCGGGCCGGCGCTCGTCGATGTCGTCGTCAGCAAGGAAGCGCAGGCGCCATCGGCCAATCGCGACGCGACGCGGCTTGTTTGAGGAGTCCAAAATGTACAAGTGCAAGTTCGAGTGGCCGAACGGCGCTCATATCGCCGTCGTCTTCAACATGAGCTGGGAAGTGCCGGAGGAAGCGGTCGGCGCGCGGCCCGAAATAGTCGAGCGCCGCCTGCACCGGGGTGCAGACCGCCACGCCGTCGGCGAAGGTATGGGCGGTGGGGCTGGCCAGCAGCTTGCCCGCCTCGAACGAGCGTTTGGCGGCATCGACATGCGCGGACACGACGCCGACGACGCGTGTGTGAAGGCCCAGGGCATCGCGCGCCGCGAACTCCTGCTGGTGCGCTGGCCGGAGCTGGAGCCTTCCCCGCAAGCCCCGGAGGCCTGCGGCCCCGCGGGCGAGGCCGCGGAGCCGTCGCCCGTATCGGTCGACCCGGCGAACGCGTTGCTCGCCTTCCTGCTGGGCACCGCGGCGGACATTTCCCGACGAGCGCGAGCCGCGCGCCCGCGAACCAGTAAAGGGGCGCAAGCGGGGCAGAGGCCGGGGGCCCGACGACAGGAAAACAGGAACGGGGTGGTGTACCGCGTGGCGCCTGAAGGCGCGTCGGGCGGGGCGCGCGCTCGCGACGCGCCCGAGCTACATGCTACTCGACGAACCGGTCGCGGGCATGACCGATGCCGAGACCGAGCGCACGGCCGAACTCATCCTCGAACTCGAAGGCTCGCATTCGATCATGGTGGTCGAACACGACATGGATTTCATCGGCAAGATCGCGCGCACCGTGACCGTGCTGCACGAAGGCAGCGTGCTCGCCGAGGGCGGCATGCAGGAAGTGCAAAGCAACGAGCGCGTGATCGAGGTTTACCTCGGGCGCTGACGACAACCACGGACCGACCATGCTCAGCATCGAAGGGATCAACCAGTACTACGGCGGCAGCCACATCCTGCGCGATGTGAGCCTCGCCTTGAAGACGGGCGAATGCACCGTGGTGCTCGGCCGCAACGGCGTGGGCAAGACCACGCTGCTCAAAAGCATCATGGGCGTGGTGCCCGTGAAAAGCGGGCGCATCGTGCTCGACGGCCATGACATCACCACGCTCGCGCCGTATCAGCGCGCCGCGCTCGGCATCGGCTATGTGCCGCAAGGGCGCGAGATCTTCAATCGGCTCACGGTCGAGGACAACCTTTTGATGGGCCTCGCACCGCTCAAAGGCGCGAAGGCGCGCAAACTGCCCGAGCACATCCTCGAGACTTTTCCGGTGCTCAAGCAAATGCTCAAGCGCCAGGGCGGCGATCTGTCGGGCGGGCAGCAACAACAGCTTGCGATCGGGCGCGCGCTCGCGGCCGACCCCAAGGTTCTCATCCTCGACGAGCCGACCGAAGGCATCCAGCCGTCCATCATCAAAGAGATCGGCGCGGTGATCCGCAAGCTCGCCGATGGCGGCAAGATGGCGATCCTGCTCGTCGAGCAGTATTACGACTTCGCCGAATCTTTGGCCGATGCCTATGCCGTGATGTCGCGCGGGCAGATCACCCATGCCGGGCCGGGCGCCGAGATGCAGGACAAAGGCGTGCGCTCGCTGATCACGATCTGAGGCATGATTGCTCGGCGCGCCACCGGGCCGCGCCGTTTTTTCCTGCAGACTCCCGTCGATGCAACCCTGGCATGCCCAATTGAAGCTGCATTTCGAGCGCCGTGGCGAACGCACGACGGTCGCGCGCGCGCATCGCGGGCCTTTGCTCATGCAAAAGGCGCTCTACCCCGAAGGGCCCGAGGCCTGCCATGCGATCGTGCTGCATCCGCCCGGTGGTATTGCGGGCGGCGATGCGCTCGAAATTACGGTGCGCGCCGATGCAAAGGCGCATGCGCTCGTGACCACGCCGGGCGCGGCCAAGTGGTACAAGGCCAACGGCCGGCGCGCCGCGCAGGACATCCGCCTCGATGTGGCCGGAGCGCTCGAGTGGTTGCCACAAGAGAACATC
Organism: uncultured Derxia sp.; assembly: GCA_963977835.1. GTDB lineage: Bacteria > Pseudomonadota > Gammaproteobacteria > Burkholderiales > Burkholderiaceae_E > CAXBRX01. The sequence continues at coordinate 5,707 of CAXBRX010000149.1, read as the reverse complement.
GTTTTCGATGCGGCCGAAGTTGCTTCGTCCTTGCGCATCGATCTCGCCGCCGAAGCGTGCATGATCGGCTGGGACATCACCGCGCTCGGGCGCCAGGCTTCGGGCGAGCGGTTTGCGAGCGGTTGTTTTGCGCAGACCATCGCCTTGCACATCGAAGGCGAACTCGAATGGCTGGAACGCACGCGCGTCGCGGGCGACGATGCGGCGCTGGCGGCGCCGGTCGCCTTGGGCGGCGCGACGGTGTTCGGCTGCTTGTGGGCGTATGGCCCGCATTGGCAGGACGAAGACCTCGACGCGCTGCGCCCACGGTGCGCGCCCACTTTGCTGAATCCGCAGCTGCTCGTGGTCCGCGCGCTCGGGCCCAATACCGAACGCGTGCGCGATCTGCTCGAATACGCCTGGACGCAATTGCGCCCGCGCGTGTTCGCGGGCCGTGGCGCGCAACGCCCGCGCATCTGGGCCACCTGAATCTTTTGAATCACGCATCGCCGTCGTCACAAAGGGAGAACCCATGGAGTTGACCCCACGCGAGAAAGACAAGCTGCTGATCTTCACCGCAGCGCTCTTGGCCGAACGCCGCAAGGCGCGCGGCCTCAAGCTCAATTACCCCGAGGCCGTGGCCTTCATCACCGCCGCCATCATGGAAGGCGCGCGCGACGGCAAGACCGTGGCCGAACTCATGAGTTACGGCACCACGCTGCTGACGCGCGCGGAGGTGATGGACGGCGTGCCCGAGATGATCCCCGACATCCAGGTCGAGGCGACCTTTCCCGACGGCACCAAGCTCGTCACCGTGCATCACCCCATTGCTTGACCCGACGTCGATGAGGAGACGCAGATGATTCCGGGCGAATTGCTCGCCGCCGCAGGCGAGATCGAACTCAATGCCGGGCGCAAGACCCTCGAGGTCGTGGTCGCCAACACCGGCGATCGGCCGATCCAGGTCGGCTCGCATTTTCATTTCTTCGAGACCAACGCAGCCTTGCGCTTCGATCGCGCGGCCGCGCGCGGCTTCCGGCTCGATATCGCGGCCGGCACTGCCGTGCGTTTCGAGCCGGGGCAGGAGCGCAGCGTGCGTCTGGTCGCGCTCGATGGCGATCGCATGGTCTACGGCTTCAACGCCCTGGTGATGGGGCCGCTCGACGTGAAGACCAAGAAGGCTGCGAACAAGATCGCCGCACCCACCAAGACGGCAGGCAAGAAGCCGGCGCCCAAGAAAGGAGCGCGCAAATGAGCGTGAAGATTTCGCGGCAGGCCTATGCCGAAATGTTCGGCCCCACCGTCGGCGACCGTGTGCGCCTGGCCGACACCGCCCTCGTGGCCCAGGTCGAAAAAGACTTCACCATCTACGGCGAGGAAGTGAAATTCGGCGGCGGCAAGGTGATCCGCGACGGCATGGGCCAGTCGCAGCGCATGGCCAAAGACTGCGCCGACACCGTCATCACCAACGCGCTCATCATCGACCATTGGGGCATCGTCAAGGCCGACATCGGCCTCAAAGCCGGGCGCATCAGCGGCATCGGCAAGGCCGGCAATCCGGACATCCAGCCGGGCGTCAACATCGTCATTGGCGCGGCCACCGAGATCATCGCGGGCGAAGGCCTGATCGTGACCGCGGGCGGCATCGACACCCACATCCATTTCATCTGCCCGCAACAGATCGACGAAGCGCTGTATTCGGGCATCACGACCATGATCGGCGGCGGCACCGGGCCGGCCACCGGCACCTTTGCCACCACCGTCACGCCCGGCCCCTGGCATCTGGAGCGCATGCTGCAGGCGGCCGACAGTTTTCCGATGAACCTGGGCTTTCTGGGCAAGGGCAATGCCTCGCTCGAAGCGCCGCTCACCGAACAGATCAAGGCCGGCGCGATCGGCCTCAAGCTGCATGAAGACTGGGGTACGACGCCGGCCGCCATCGACGCTGCGCTGAGCGTGGCCGACAAGACCGATACCCAGGTCGCCATCCACACCGATACGCTCAACGAGGCGGGCTTCGTCGAGACCACGGTCAAGGCCTTCAAAGGCCGCGTGATCCACACCTATCACACCGAAGGCGCGGGTGGCGGGCATGCGCCCGACATCATCAAGGTCTGCGGCGAGGCCAATGTGCTGCCGTCCTCGACCAACCCGACCCGGCCTTACACCGTCAACACGCTCGACGAACATCTCGACATGCTGATGGTCTGCCATCACCTCGATGCCGGCATCGCCGAAGACATCGCCTTTGCCGAAAGCCGCATCCGCAAGGAGACCATCGCGGCCGAGGATGTGCTGCACGACATCGGCGCGTTCTCGATGCTGAGTTCGGACAGCCAGGCGATGGGGCGTGTGGGCGAGGTCATCATGCGCACCTGGCAGACCGCGCACAAGATGAAGCAACAGCGCGGCTCGCTCAGCGAGGCCGGTTTCAGCGACCCGAGCACGCACGACAATGCGCGCATCAAGCGTTACGTCGCGAAATACACGATCAACCCCGCGCTCACCCACGGCATCGCACATGAGGTCGGTTCGGTCGAAGTCGGCAAATGGGCCGACCTCGTGCTCTGGAAGCCGGCCTTCTTCGGCGTGAAGCCTTTCCTCATCCTCAAGGGCGGCATGATCGCGGCAGCGGCGATGGGCGACCCCAATGCGTCGATCCCGACGCCGCAGCCCGTGCATTACCGGCCGCAATTCGGCGCCTTCGGCAGCGCGATGGCCAAGACTTCGCTGACCTTCGTGTCGCAAGCGGCGCACAAGGCCGGCGTCGGCGAAAAATACGGGCTGCAAAAACCGCTGGTCGCGGTCAAGGGCATCCGCAAGCTCGGCAAGAAGCACATGGTCCACAACGCGCTGATGCCCAAGATCACGGTCGATCCCGAGACTTATCAGGTGCATGCCGACGGCGTGCTGCTCGAATGCGAACCCGCGACCGAGTTGCCGATGGCCCAGCGCTACTTCTTGTTCTGAGACGGTCGAGCGTGCAATCGATGGCCGAGACCCTGCAAGTGCGCGAGCGTGCCGATCCGCCGGCCGAGGGCGCGGTGCGCGCGCAAGCCGCGTGCTTGCGCGCGGGCTACGATCTGCGCGTCAAAAGCCGCTTCGTCGCGGTGCTGGCTGACGGGCGCGAGATTGGCGTGGTGCTTGCGCGTGGCAGCGTCTTGCGCGATGGCGATTGGCTGCGTGCGGCCGATGGCAGCCTGGTGCACGTCGAAGCGGCGCCGCAAGCGGTGCTGTGCATCACCGCCGACTCCGCGCATGCCTTGATGCGCATCGTCTACCACCTGGCCAATCGCCATGTGCCGGCACAGATCGCGGCCGACTATGTGCTCATCGAGCCCGATCCGGTGCTCGCGCAAATGGTCGAACATCTGGGCGGCGCGGTCGAAGCTGCGCATTTGCCCTTCGACCCCGAACCCGGCGCTTACGATGGACGCGCGGCGGGGCAGGGCGCCGGGCATGTGCATGAGCACGGCCATGATCACGCCGCTGATCACGCCCACGGGCATTCCCATCCGCACGGGCATCACGCCGATGATTTCGATCCGGTGTCCGCGACCGTCGGCGAACAATTGTCGCAAGAGGCGCATCGCGCGGCGCTGGCGCGCGTGGCGGCGCAGGAACCCAAACCGTGAAGCCGCATGAGCCGATCGGCGCGCAAGCGCGCTTGCGCAGTCTGCTCGCGGTGCTGCAACTCGCGAGCCCCGCGTTGCCGGTGGGCGGGTTCGCGTATTCGCAAGGGCTGGAGCAGGCCATCGCGGACGGTCTGGTCGTCGATGAAGCCGGCGTGCAACGTTGGATCGCCGATGTGCTCGCGCTCGTGATCGCGCGCCTCGAAGCGCCGTTATGGCTGCGCGCTTACGACGCGGCCGCCGTGGGCGATGCGGCCGCCTTCACGCGCTGGAATGCCGAATTGCTCGCCTCGCGCGAGACGCGCGAATTGCGCGAAGAAACCCGCCAGATGGGCGGTTCGTTGTTGCGTGCGATGCCGGCGCTTGCGGTTGTGGCGCCGTGCGCGCAACGGCAAGGCTTGAGTTATCCGGCGGCTTTTGCGTGGTGTTGTGCGCAACTCGGTGTCGATCGCGAGGCCGGTCTCGCCGCCTATGTTTGGGCCTGGTTCGAGAATCAGGTGCTGGTCGCGGTCAAGACGGTGCCGCTCGGGCAGATGGCGGGTCAGCGATTGTTGTTGGCAGGCCATGAAACCATCGCGCAAGCGGTGCAGACGGCCATGGCCTTGCCCGATGACGAAATGGGCGCGTGCGCGATCGGCTATGCGATTGAAAGCGCGCGCCATGAAACCTTGTATTCGCGGTTGTTCCGCAGTTGAGAATGGAGTGAACAGATGACGCAAGCAGCGCGTGTGAGCGCATTGCGGGTCGGCGTAGGCGGCCCGGTCGGGTCGGGCAAGACGACGCTCGTGGAAGTGTTGTGCAAGCGCATGCGCGCGGCCTACGACCTCGCGGTGGTCACCAACGACATCTACACCAAGGAAGATGAGCGCTTGCTCGTGGCTGCCGAGGCCTTGCCGCCTGAACGCATCATGGGCGTGGAGACCGGCGGTTGTCCGCATACTGCGATCCGCGAGGACGCGTCGATCAATCTCGATGCGGTCGAACGCATGTCGGCGCGGTTTCCCGATCTCGAACTCATCTTCATCGAATCGGGGGGCGACAATCTTGCCGCCACTTTCAGCCCGGAGCTTTCGGACCTCACGCTGTATGTGATCGATGTGGCGGGCGGCGAGAAGATCCCGCGCAAAGGCGGGCCGGGCATCACCAAGTCCGATCTGTTGGTCATCAACAAGATCGATCTCGCGCCGCATGTCGGTGCTTCGCTCGACATCATGCGCAGCGACACCGAGCGCATGCGGCCCGGGCGCCCATATGTGATGACCAACCTCAAGACCGGCGCAGGGCTCGATCAGGTCATCGACTTCATCGTGCGCAAAGGGCAGTTGCGCATCAAGACGCCAGCCTAGACGCCGCTGCGCGCGTCGAAGGTGTTGCAGGCGTTGGGCTGGCCCGTGGTCCAGCCGCGTTTGAACCATGCGACGCGTTGCGCCGAGGTGCCGTGGGTGAAGCTGTCGGGCACGACATAGCCTTGTGACTGCTTTTGCAAAGTGTCGTCGCCGATCGCAGCGGCAGCGGTCAGTGCGCCGTCGATGTCGCTTTCGTCGAGCCAATGCTTGGTCTCGTTGGAATGCTTGGCCCAGACGCCGGCAAAACAATCGGCCTGCAATTCGAGCTTGACCGACATCGCGTTGTATTGCTTTTCGCTGACGCGGCTGCGCATCGCATCGAGTTTCGCCGTCACGCCGAGCAGGTTCTGCACATGGTGGCCGACTTCGTGCGCAATCACATACGCCTGGGCGAAATCGCCGGGCGCATGAAAGCGCGTGCGCATGAGTTCGTAAAAGCGCAGATCGATATACACCTGCTGATCGCCGGGGCAATAAAACGGGCCGGCCGCCGCCTGGCCCTGACCGCAAGCGGTCGGAATGCTGCCGGTGAACAAATGCAGCACCGGCGCCTTGTATTGCCGGCCGCCGGCGCGAAAGATTTCGGTCCAGGTGTCTTCGGTGCTCGCGAGCGTCACCGACACGAAGCGCGCCAATTCGTCGTTCTCGGGCGGGCGATGCGCGGGGGCGCTGGTGGCGGTCGGTGCGCCGCCGTTGCCGCTCAGGGCGCCCAGCATCGTGCGTGGATCGACACCGAGAAAATACGAGGCG
>CAXBRX010000148.1:0-8030 GCA_963977835.1 uncultured Derxia sp. | reverse complement strand
TGTACCCCATAGCCGGTGCTTACAACAAATGTTAAACCAGTTAGTGTACCAGCAACAGTAGTAATTGAAGGACCAAATGGTGTTGAAGTTAAAGTAAAGGAAACATTATTTTCAACGCTAATATAGTAAGTTCCATTTGTTACAGTACCTGTTCCAGTATTTGGACGAGAAAGGCGAGCGGGCGCGTGTCACCTCTGCCGACGTCAATGCTTATCTGTTGGAAGCGGGCGGGCGCACGGTGACGGCCAAGGATTTCCGCACCTGGAGCGGCACCATGGTCGCCGCGCGGGCGCTCCGCGAGAGGAGCGCGATGAGCGCCCCGGTCCCGGCCGCGTTCCCGGCGGCGGTCACCTTCTCGAGCGGTGCGTCCGGGACGAGCCCGAGGACGAGCGCGTGGAAGGTGTCGATCTGGCTCCCGAAGGCGCCGGCGAGCCGGACCTCGTCGACGCGATCGAGCCCGGCGCGGTCCATCAGGAGCCGGACCCCCGCGTAGAGGGCCGCCTTCGCGAGCTGGATCGCGCGCACGTCCTGCTGGCGCACGAGCAGGCCCTCGTGGAGGTCGTAGGCGTAGGTGCGCCCGTCGGGGACGATCCGCGGTGACCGCGCCGCGAGCGACCCGTCGATCGTCCCGTCGGCGGCGACGATGCCCGCGAGGAACAGTTCCGCGATCGCCTCGATGATGCCCGAGCCGCAGATGCCGGTGACTCCGGTCTGTGCGATAGCCTCTTCGAAGCCCTCCTCGTCCGACCACTTGTCGCAGCCGATCACCTTGTAGCGCGGTTCCAATGTTTCGGGATTGATGCGGATGCGCTCGATCGCGCCATGCGACTTGTGCAGGAAGGGCAGGTTCTGGCGCGAGAACAACAGGCAGCTCGGCCCGTTCTTGCGTTCGATCGCGGCGGCCCAGGCGAGCGCGGTTTCGGTGGTGTCGGCCGGACGCCAGACATCCATGTTCGGGATCAGGCGCAGGCTCGCCACATGCTCGACCGATTGATGGGTCGGGCCGTCTTCGCCGAGGCCGATCGAATCATGGGTGTAGACGAAGATGCTCGGCAGCTTCATCAGCGCCGCCATGCGCAAGGCGTTGCGCGCGTAATCGCTGAAGGTCAGGAAGGTGGCGCCGAAAGGCTTGTAGCCGCCATGCAGCGCGATGCCGTTGATGATGGCGCTCATCGCGAATTCGCGCACGCCGTAATTGATGTGCTGGCCCGCCTGGCCCGCGCGCACCGGCTTGCTGGTGCTCCAGTTGGTCAGGTTCGAGCCCGTGAGGTCGGCGCTGCCGCCGAGGAATTCGGGCAATGCGCGGGCATAGGCTTCGATCGCCATTTGCGAAGACTTGCGGGTCGCCGGGCCTTCCTTCTTGGTTTCGCACTCGGCCACGTAATCGGCCACGGTCTTGGCCCAGCCGGCCGGCAAATAGCCTTGGGTGCGACGCAGGAATTCGGCGGCCTCGGCCGGATAAGCCTGCGCATACCGGCGCAGCAGATCGTTCCATTGGTTCTCGGCGCCCTGGCCCGCGATGCGCGCATCGAAGCCGCGATAGACGTCGGCCGGAATCTCGAACGGCGCATACGGCCAGCCCAGCGCTTCGCGCGTGGCGGCGATTTCCTTGTCGCCCAGTGCGGCGCCATGGACCTTGTCGGTGCCGGCCAGATTCGGCGAACCCTTGCCGATCTGGGTCTTGCAGCAAATCAGCGTGGGCTTGTCGCTGCGGCGCGCACGCGCGATCGCGGCGGCGACCGCTTCCACGTCATGCCCATCGACACCGCGGATCACGTTCCAGTGGTAGGCCTCGAAGCGCTTGGGCGTGTCGTCGGCGAACCAGCCTTCGACCTTGCCGTCGATCGAAATGCCGTTGTCGTCCCAGAGCGCGATCAGCTTGTTGAGCTTGAGCGTGCCGGCGAGCGAACAGGCTTCATGGCTGATGCCTTCCATCAGGCAGCCATCGCCGAGGAAGACATAGGTGTGGTGGTCGACGAGCTTGAAATCGGGCTTGTTGAACTCGCTCGCGAGCAGCCATTCGGCCAGCGCCATGCCGACCGCGTTGGTGATGCCCTGGCCGAGCGGGCCGGTGGTGGTTTCCACGCCCGGGGTCACATGCACTTCGGGGTGGCCCGGCGTCTTGGAATGCATCTGCCGGAAATTGACCAACTCCGACATCGGCAGGTCGTAGCCGCTCAGGTGCAGCAGCGCGTAATGCAGCATCGAGCCATGGCCGTTGCTGACCACGAAACGGTCGCGGTTGGCCCAGGCCGGGTTGCCGGGGTTGTGGCGATAGTGGCGGGTCCAGAGCGCGACGGCGATTTCCGCCATGCCCATGGGCATGCCCGGGTGGCCGGAGTTGGCTTTTTGCACCGCGTCCATGGCAAGGGCGCGGATGGCGTTGGCGAGCGGATTTTTGGGGGCGGAGACAGCAGCTGCGGCAGAAGTCATGTTCGAGGCTCAAGGCTTGAAAGCAACGCCTCGCCTGCGAAGCGGCGCGGACGCTGCAACGGGCACATGGCCTGGGGCCGGATGCGCCCTGCGGGAAAGCCGCGATTCTAACCGCTTCGGCACAACACGCGCCTTGGAGGGGCGCGGGGGGATGGGCTACAGTCCAGCCCCATGTCGGTCTCCACCACCTCTCCATTCGGCGCGCGCGTCCAGGTCAACCGCCCGCGTTTCTTCGTTTCGGCCACGCTCGTCGTGGGTCTGACCATCGCCCTGCCCAAGGAAGTCGCCCACCATGTCCTGGTGCGGCGCCTGCCCAAAGATTCGGAAATTGCGCTGTTCAACGGCCATGGCGGCGAGTTCGTCGCTGAAATCACCGAGTTGGGCAAATCCGATGCGATCGTCTTCATCCGCGATTTCATCGACCGCGAAGTCGAGCTGCCTTATGGCGTCACGATCGCCCAGGCGATGTCGGCGAGCGAAAAAATGGATTGGACGGTCGAGAAATGCGTGGAACTCGGCGCCGCGGCGATCGCGCCGCTGGAAGCCGATCGCAGCGTGGTGCGGCTTGCAGGTGAGCGCGCACACCGCCGGCATGCGCATTGGGCCGCGATCGTGCGGGCGGCCTGCGAACAATGCGGGCGCAACACCCTACCCTCGCTCCATCCTTTGCAGCCGATGCGCGATTTCGTCGCCAACCATCCGGCCCACGTCAAACTCATCGCTTCGCCGCGCGCGCGGGTGCAGATGGTCGATGTCTTGCGCCACCATGCCCAGACCGTGGAAGGCCAGCGCCTGACGGTCGTGGTCGGCCCGGAAGCCGGCTTTTCGGACGGCGAAGAAGCCGCAGCCATCGATGCGGGCTTTCAGCCGGTGTCGCTCGGCCCGCGCGTGTTGCGCACCGAAACTGCGGCTCCGGTGATTCTCGCGACCATCCAGGCGCTTTGGGGCAACGGCACCGAGGCCTGACACACCCGCAACCCGTTTGCAGGTGCATGATGGCGACCCGTTCCTCCCCCTTCACAGGAGACTGATCATGGGCTTGCTCGATTCCCTCGCCGGCGCGGCCGGTCAGATGATGCAAAACAACGGCCAGAACGGCCATCCGCTCGTCGAATCGGTCCTGCAAATGCTGAGCAATGGCAGCGCGCAAGGCGGGCTCGAAGGCCTGGTCCAGCAATTTTCGCAAGCGGGCCTGGGCAACATCGTGCAAAGCTGGATCGGTGGCGGCGCCAATCTGCCGGTCTCGGCCGACCAGTTGCAACAAGCGCTCGGCGATTCGCATCTGAGCGAACTCGCGCAAAAACTCGGCACTTCGCCCAGCGAAATCTCGGGTCAGTTGGCGCAGGTGCTGCCGGGTCTGGTCGACAAACTCACGCCCAACGGGCAATTGCCGCAAGGCGGGGTCCAGGATGCGCTCGGTGCGCTGGGTGGGCTCGGCGCCTTGGGCAGTCTGTTCGGGCGCTGAGGCCCGGCGCTTTCAATCGAGGCCGTAGAACACGCGGAACGGCAGGCGCGTTTCCGCGTGGAATTCGGCCGCGTCGCGAAACGCATCGAGCAATGCGTCGCGGGTATGGGCGTCGAAGTCGTGCGTCGTCGGCACATGCTCGAGCAACACGACATAGCCGTGATCGCCCTGAGCTTCCAGATCGGTCAGGCTGTCGTACAACGCATCGAGATTGGCGCCGAACCAGTCGGCAAACCCGAACCCGCGCGCGATCGCGTCGAGCACGTCTTGCTTGCTGCGGCAGGCGCTCAAATCGATCTGCACCACCTGCTCGCCCACGGCGCGCGCGTCGGCCTCGATCTTGGCGCGGTCGTGCGCCTGGAGCGCCTGTACGCTTTGCGGTGCGATGTGCCTGAGTTGAGCCATGCCGTCAGCCTCGTGTCTCATGGTGCGGGAATGCCGTCGATGCGGCGGAAACTCGCGTAATGATCGTCGGTGTAGTAGTACTCGCCCGAGGTGCGCACATCGCGCCCCGGCCCGCTGCCCGCGATGATGCGGCGCGCGCCGCGATCGCGCGAACCCGGCGTGGGCACGGTGTATTCACGGTAATAGCCGCGCGCCTGCCGCGGCAACGCACCTTCGCGGTTGCTGAACACGCTGCCGTCTTTACGCGGATACGGAAACGGCCCGCCCGCGCGGATGAGGGCGAGCGTCTGTTGCGCCTGCACCGGCAGATCGGCCCAGGCGACGGTGGCGAGATCGTGCGCATGCGAACGCGCCTGCGCGCCGAACGACACCAGCAGCATCAGGCCGAACGCCAGCAACAAACGCCACGACCATCGGCCCATCGAGGTTTGCGAGCAAGGCATGTGTGAGGTTCCGAAAAAACTCAGGCCGGCACCGGCGCGCCGGGCACGGGCGTCTGCACCCGGAAGAACTTCAATACATCGGCAGTGCGCGCGAGGGTATCGTTGAATCCGAGGTCCATCAACTCGCGCGTGAAGCTCGATTCGAACAACAGATAGCTCGCGAGGGCCGCGCCCTTGGCTTCGGTCGCGCCGATGACGCGCAACAAAGCGCGCACGGTGCGCGGCAAGGCGCCGACATGGCGCGCCGCAATGGTGTCGATGCGTTGCGATGGCGCGATGACGAGCACCTCGATCGCACGCAACGGCGATTGCGCGCGCTCGCCCGGCGCGATCAGACTCACCGTGCGGTTGATGCGCTCGAGCCGTTCGATGTCCATCGCGAGCGCATCGAGAAAGATCGACGACATCGCATGGCCGGCGATCTGGGCCAGCGACGGATAGCTCGCATCGCCATTGGCCCCGGGCGGCGGCACGAAACGATTGGGCGCGTTGAGCTGGCCCGCACCAACCACGAGAATGCGCTCTGCCCCCAGATGAATGGCGGGCGAGATCGGCGCGATCTGACGCATCGACCCGTCGCCGAACCAGGCGCGCGCGCCGTCGAGCGGCAAGGAAGCGGCCGGAAACAAAAACGGAATGGCGCTCGATGCGAGCAGATGTTCGACGGTGATCCGGTCGGCCACCGCGATGCGCTGACTGCGCACCCAAGGCTCGACGATGCGCCGCGATTCGTAAAACGTGACATGCCGGCCGCTGCTGTAATCGGAGGCTGCGATCGCCACCGCGCGCAAACGGCCGGTATCGAGTTCGCGCTCGACACGCTCGAAGTCGATCATGCGGCGCAGCAGATCGGCCAAGGGCGCGTTGTCGAACAAGGCACTCGGGCGCACCAGACGTTTGCGCTTGCCGCGGTACAAAGCCCAGCCTGCCACCAGCATCGTCAGCCAGCGCGCCCCGGTGCTCGCCATGTCGAGCGCCTTGGTGCGATAGACCTGCTCGGCGCGCATGTCGAACCAGACATCGGACAAGGCATCGAGGGATTCGTCGAAGACATCGGCGCGGCAAGCCAGCGCCATGGCATTGATGGCGCCGGCCGAGGTGCCGCACACCACCTGGAACGGCAGGCAGCCGGGCATCGCGCCGGCTTGCGCGAGGATTTCGCGGATGCCGAGCAGCACACCGACCTGGTAAGCCGCGCGCGCACCGCCGCCGGTCAGCACCAGCCCCAGAGTTCCTTCATCGGCGTCTCGATGCCCGTCCATGCGCGCACCACGCTGCGTGAGTTTGCGTCTAGCCTGCCATCATCGAAGCGCAGCGGCTAGCCTGCGCCGGCTTGCACTGTGCACAAGCTCACGCGGCGGCGTGCGCCACTGCCCGCAATTGCGCGCCATCGCCCTTGCCGCCGCGTTCACGAATCTCGTCTTGCATCTGCGCGCGCACTTCGCGCAAGCGCGCGTTGACCTCGCTGGCGAGCGCAAAATCGTCGGGGGTGGTGTCGGCGCGCGTCAGGCGTTGGGCTTGTTCGAGTTGTTCCACCGCCGAGGCGGTGCTGCCGCGCAGCCGGTAGACCTCGGCCAGCGCGATGTGCGAACGCGCTTGCTGCCCGAGCGCCGCATAGCTTTTGGCGAGCAGATCGAACAAGCGCGGATCGCCGCGGTAAAGCGTGGTCTGCTCGCGCAGATAGACCACCGCCTCGGGATGCCGACCGGCCGCCTGCAAGGCCTGGGCATAAGCACCACGCAACAAGGCCGAGGTGCCCCAGCGCTTGCGCGCCGCATCGAGGGCGACGACGGCGTCGGCGGCGTGGCCGGTCGCGATCAGCAGATCGGCATCGAGCTTGGCGAGGAAAGGATGGGCATCGCCGCGCGCATGGGCTTGCGCCATCGACGCGCTGGCCTGCGCGAATTCACGCAACTGGAATTGCGCGACGGCGAGACCGTAATAATCGGCGGCCGTGACCAGATTGTGTCCACCGGCGCTATGCGTGACCGCGTCGGTGAAGGCCGTTTCGACATCGCGCAGGCTGTTGACCGAAGCATCGGCCAGGGCGCGGGTGCGGGCACGCACCAAGAGGTAGTCGAAACGATCGGGCCGCTGCCGATACCGCTCGGCGCGCGCGCGGTTTTGCATGTCGGTGATGCGCTCGACCGTCAAGGGGTGGGTGCGCATGTAGGCGGGAGCATTGCTTTCGTACAGACGCGAAGCTTTTTGCAGGCGCTCGAAAAACGAGACCATGCCTTGCGGATCGAAGCCTGCGCGCACCAGGGTCTGGAAGCCGACCCGGTCGGCCTCGCGCTCGGCCTCGCGCGAGAACGCGAGCTGGCTTTGCAAAACGCCGGCCTGACCGAACAGGATGGCAGCCTGGGCCAGATCGCCCGACGACGAAGAATTGGAACGCGCGGCCAGAATCGCGGCCGCCAGCGCGCCCAGAATGGCGAGCGTCGAGGCCTTTTGCTGGCCGATCATGCGCGCGATGTGGCGCTGGGTGACATGGCCGATTTCATGCCCGAGCACCGAAGCGAGTTCGCTTTCGGTTTGGGTGGCGGTGATGAGCCCGGTGTTGACGCCGATGAAACCGCCCGGCAAGGCGAAGGCGTTGATGGTGCCGTCATGGACCGCGAAGAAACTGAAATCGGCCGCGGCCACGCCGGCCTCGTGCGCCGAGACCGCGCTCGCAGCGGCCAATTCCCCGCCGAGCATGTTCAGGTATTCGGCGGTCTCCTGGTCATCGTCGATCTCGCCCGAGCGGCGCATGTCGAGCACCGCGCGTTCGCCGATCCGCCGCTCGATGGCGGGCGACAAGGCCTCGGTATCGGCATCGCCGAGCTCGGGCAGATTGATCTGGGCGAAGGCCGACTGCATGGGCGCGCACACCGCAATGGCGCTCAGCAAACAGGCGATCCGGCGGCGCAATCGAGGACGGAAGTCGAGGAGCATCGAACTATCATACGGAAGGATGCGCAATCGCGCGGACGGCGCCGCGCGCCGGCTTACAAACGGACACCCACAGGACTGCGGATTCACCGATCGCAAGGATGTTTTGACATGAGCGAACTCACGCATTTCGACCCCGATGGCCGCGCGCACATGGTCGACGTCGGCGACAAGGCCGCGACCCATCGCGTCGCGGTCGCGACCGGGCGTATCCGCATGCAGGCCACCACGCTCGCGCTGATCGAATCAGGCTCGGCGAAAAAAGGCGATGTGCAAGGCGTAGCACGCGTCGCCGCGATCATGGCAGCCAAGAAGACCAGCGACTTGATTCCGTTGTGCCATCCGATCGC
>CAXBRX010000147.1:0-8049 GCA_963977835.1 uncultured Derxia sp. | reverse complement strand
AAGGCTGCGCTCGAAGCCTCGGCCACGTTGTCGATGCAAGAGTTCTGCACCGAAAAGACCCTGGACTTCGTCGCTTCGACCGGCCAGAAGGTCGCGGCGCTGAACTGCCCGGTGGGCGTGACCGGTACCGACCGTTTCCTCATGAAGTTGTCGGAACTGACCGGCAAGGCGATCCCCGCCGAACTGACCAAGGAACGCGGCCGCCTCGTCGACGCGATCGCCGATGCCCAGGCCTATCTGCACGGCCAGAAGTACGCGATCTACGGCGACCCGGACATGACGCTGGGTCTGGTCGAGTTCCTGCTCGAACTCGGTGCCGAGCCGGTGCATGTGCTGGCCACCAACGGTGACGACAAGTGGGCCGCCAAGGTGCAAGCCCTGCTCGACGCCTCGCCGTTCGGCAAGGGTTGCAAGGTCTACCCGAAGCGCGACTTGTGGCACCTGCGTTCGTTGCTGATGACCGAGCCGGTCGATTATCTGATCGGCAATGTCTACGGCAAGTATCTCGAACGCGATTGCAACACGCCGCTGATCCGTCTGGGTTTCCCGATCTTCGATCGTCACCTCATGCATCGCTTCCCGATCTGGGGTTACGAAGGGGGCTTGCGCGTGCTGCAAATGCTGCTCGACGAGCATTTCGAGAAGCTCGATGACGAAACCATCGTCACCGGCGTGACCGACATCTCGTTCGATCTGGTGCGCTGAGTCGCAGCGTCATCAAGACCAACGTGCCGGCTGCGCGATGAGCGCACCGGCACGGTGTACCGCAGGTTCAACGGAGTATCGCGATGCCCAACATCACCTTCAGTTCGCCGATCCTGCCCAAAGACGACACCGTCTACGTCAAGACCGGTGCGCGCAACACCATCCTCAAGTTCGCCAAGGAAAACAAGATCCCGCTGCCCTTCGAATGCGAAGACGGCAACTGCGGTTCGTGTCTGGTGCACGTCACCATCCTCGGTGACAAGAAGGCGCATGCCCAGCATCTGACCGAGAAGGAAAAGGCCACGCTGGCGGCCGAAGGTTTCCTCTCGAAAGAACAAATCCTGAAGATCGAGAACAACGACATGCCGCCGCCGTATCGGTTGGCCTGCCAGTTCTTCCCGCTCGATGAAGACGTGCTGATTCGCTTTTCGGGCGAACCGGGCGTCGCTGCCTGATCCCTCTCGCGATACGGACCTTCCCTTCGGACCGCATCGCTTTTTGGGCCGGCTGACCTGCGGCCCTTTCTTGTGAGCGCATTGCCGGCACGCAATGTGCTCACAAGAAAAACAAGAATGGTCAACACGACGCACGCCTTGCCAGTGTGCGCACGTACTGGAGGTCGGCATGGGCCAAGCGTTGAAGGACAAGATCGCCTCGGTGTTCGAAGAGCCGGCCTGCGACCATAACCAGGCCAAGTCCGCCAAGGAACGCAAGAAGGGCTGCGCCAAGCAGCTCACGCCGGGCGCGGCCGCGGGCGGTTGCGCCTTCGATGGTGCCAAGATCGCACTGCAACCGGTCGTCGATGTCGCGCATCTGGTGCATGGGCCGATCGCCTGCGAAGGCAATTCCTGGGACAACCGCTCATCCGCTTCGAGCGGCGCGCAGACCTACCGCACCGGCTACACCACCGATGTGAACGAACTCGACGTCATTTACGGCGGCGAAAAGCGTTTGTTCAAATCGATCCGCGAGATCATCGAAAAGACCGATCCGCCCGCGATCTTCGTGTATCAGACCTGCGTGACCGCGCTCATCGGTGATGACATCGAAGCGGTCTGCAAACGCGCGAGCGAAAAATTCGGCAAGCCCGTCATTCCGGTGAATGCGCCCGGCTTCGCGGGCTCGAAAAACCTCGGCAACAAGCTCGGCGCCGAGGCTTTGCTCGATTACGTGGTCGGCACCCAAGAGCCCGAATTCACCACGCCTTACGACATCAACATCATCGGCGAATACAACCTGTCGGGCGAGCTTTGGCAGGTCAAGCCGCTGCTCGACGCGTTGGGCATCCGCATCGTCGCGACCTTCTCGGGCGATGCGCGTTATCGCGACATCGCCTGCAGCCATCGCGCGCGCGTCGCGATGATGGTGTGCAGCAAGTCGATGATCAATGTCGCGCGCAAGATGGAAGAGCGTTACGGCATTCCGTATTTCGAAGGCTCGTTCTACGGCATTTCCGACATGTCGGACACGCTGCGCAAACTGTGTGCGCTGCTGGTCGAACGCGGTGCCGATGCCGAATTGCTGGAGCGCTGCGAACGCTTGATCGCGGTCGAAGAACAACGCGCCTACGCGGCGCTGGCTTCATTTCGTCCGCGCCTCGAAGGCAAGCGCGTGCTGCTCATCACCGGCGGCGTGAAGTCGTGGTCGGTGGTCTCGGCCCTGATGGAAGCCGGCATGGAGATCGCGGGCACCAGCGTCAAGAAGTCGACCAAGGAAGACAAGGAACGCATCCAGGAGATCATGGGCACCGACGCGCACATGATCGACGAACTGCCGCCGCGCCAGATGTACGCAATGCTCAAGGACGCCAAGGCCGACATCATGCTGTCGGGCGGGCGCTCGCAATTCGTCGCGCTCAAGGCGCGCATGCCCTGGATGGACATCAACCAGGAGCGCCATTACGCCTACGCCGGTTATGTCGGCATCGTCGAAATGGTGCGCGAGATGGACAAGGCCATCAACAATCCCATGTGGCAGCAGGTGCGCCTGCCTGCGCCTTGGGAAACCGCGGGCGATGTTGCCTGCGCCGCGAGGTAAGCCATGGCCACCGTCACGCAAAGCAAGAAGGCCTGCGCGGTCAACCCGCTCAAGATGAGTGCGCCGCTCGGCGCGAGCTACGCCTTCCTCGGCATCGACAAGACCATGCCCTTGATGCATGGCGCCCAGGGCTGCACCTCGTTCGGCCTGGTGCTGCTGGTGCGGCATTTCAAGGAAACGATCCCGTTGCAGACCACCGCGATGAACGAGGTGACCACCATCCTCGGCGGGCTCGAAAACCTCGAGCAGGCGATCGTCAACATCTACAACCGCGCCAAGCCGGCGCTGATCGGCATCTGCTCGACGGGCCTGACCGAAACCAAGGGCGATGATGTCGAAGGCTATCTGACGCTCATCCGCGAGGCGCATCCCGAGCTTGCCGAGACCGCGCTCGTCTATGTCTCGACGCCCGATTATGTCGGCGCTTTTCAAGACGGCTTTGCCAAGGCCATCGAGGCGATCGCGCGCGGCGTCGTCGAACCTGCGGCCGAGCGCGCGCCGCAACAGGTCAACATCCTGGCCGGCGCTCATTTGACTGCGGGCGACATCGAAGAAATCCGCGACCTCGTCGAATCCTTCGGCCTCACGCCCATCATCCTGCCCGATGTTTCCGGCTCGCTCGATGGCCACATTCCCGACACCTTCCTGCCGACCACGCTCGGCGGCACTCGCGTGGAAGACATCCGCCGCATGGGCGCTTCGGCGCTGACGCTCGCGATCGGCGAACAAATGCGCCCGGCCGCGGTGGCGATCGAGGAGCGCGCAGGCGTGCCGTATCGCGTCTTCGATCGGCTCACCGGCATGGTCGCCGTCGATGCCTTCGTCGCCACGCTCATGGAAGTCTCGGGCCGTGCGCCGAGCGCGCGTTTGAAGCGCGAGCGCAGCCGTCTGCAAGACACCATGCTCGATGCGCATTTCCATACCGGCGGCAAAAAAATCGCGATCGGCGCCGAGCCCGATCTGCTGTACGCCCTGGCCCAGACCCTGGCCGACATGGGCGCGCGCATTCCGGTGGCGGTCACGACCACCACTTCGCCGGTGCTCGAGCGCATGCCTTGCGACGAAGTCCTGATCGGCGATCTCGAAGATTTCGAATGGCGCGCCAAGGAATGCGAATGCGATCTGCTCATCACGCATTCGCACGGACGCCAGGCGGCCGAGCGCACCGGCATCCCGCTCATGCGCATGGGTCTGCCTTTGTTCGACCGCATCGGCAGCCAGCACACCGTGAGCGTCGGCTATCGCGGCACGCGCGACTTTCTCATCGCGTTCGCGAACCAGATGCTTGATCACATGCCGCATTACCACGCCAACGATTGGCCTTTGTCGGCGCAATCGCAAGCCGCGGCGGCGCCGGTGCGCGGGCGCGCGCTCAAGGTGCCGGTGGTCGCGGCCGGCACGAGCGGTGCGGCCGGGGCCTGCGGGAATGGAAGTTGCAGTTGTGGAAACGACGGCGATGCGGTTGTCGCATTGCCGACATGACACGGAGGGCGCCATGAAGGTTGCATTTGCGACGCAGGACTTGCAGCGCGTCGATGCGCACTTTGGCTGGGCCAAACAATTGTCGGTCTATGAAATCTCGCCCGAGGGTTATCAGTTCGTCGAGAACTTCACCTTCAGCGGCGAGCTCGAAGAAGACGGCAACGAAGACAAGCTCTCGCCCAAGCTCGCCGCGATCGGCGATTGCGCGATCGTCTATGTCGCCGCGATCGGCGGCAGCGCCGCCGCGCGCGTGGTCGCCAACAAGATCCATCCGGTCAAGGTGCAAAAGCCCGAAGCCATCCTCGACATTCTCGACCGCCTGGTCGAGGTGCTCAAAGGCACGCCCCCGCCCTGGCTGCGCAAAGCGCTGATGAAGGGCCAGGAAAGCAAATTCGATTTCGACGAGGAACAGGCATGAGCGAGACCGCCACCGTAGACACCCCCGTCGCGACGCCCGACGCAGATTTTCTGCGCGAGCTGATCCGCGTCTGGCGCGCCCAGGACACCCACGGCACCTGGGAAGGCAAGAGCGACGAAAAATTGCTCGAACCCTACATCGTGACCAAGGAACAACGGCGCGAGATCCCGATCATCGGCGATCCCGATCCCGAACTGCTCTGGCGCCTCGAGTTGTTCTACAACGCGATCGGCCTCGCGGTCGAAAAGCGCACCGGCAACATGGTCTCGCCGATGATGAAGTTCCATCACGAAGGCTTCGGCCGCGTGGTGCTCACGGCCGGCCGTCTGGTGGTGCTCAACCGCCATCTGCGCGACGTGCATCGTTTCGGTTTCGAGACCATGGAAAAACTCGGGGCCGAAGGCGGCAAGTACGTGCAGCAAGCGATCGAGATGATCGAGAAGTACCCCGAAGTCGCCAATTACTAAAAGACCTGCGAGCACGCCATGGAACTCGATGAACTCAAGGCGCGCGCGAAGAAGGCCAATGCGCAAGCGACCAACTGGAAGATGAATCTGCACGACTTGTCGGAAGAACTGCCCATCAACTGGGAAAAGATCCTCGAAGTCGCGCAGACCTGTTACGACGCCCACAAAGAACTCGCCGAAGCGCGCGCTGCGCTGAAGGCTGCCGGAGGCTGAAACCCATGAGCAATTTCACCGTCACCCTGCCTTCGGGCGCCGTCTGGACCCCGAAATTCGCGGTCGAACTCGACGAAGAAAAATGCATCGGCTGCGGCCGTTGCTTCAAGGTTTGCGCGCGCGACGTGCTCGAACTGCGCGGTGTCGACGAAGACGGCGAATACGTCTCGATCGACCCCGACGAAGACGAGGACGACGAGTACGAAAAGAAGGTCATGACCATCGCCCACAAGGAAAATTGCGTGGGTTGCGAAGCCTGCTCGATGGTCTGCCCCAAGAAGTGCTATACGCACGCGGCGGTCAGCGCTTAAAACTCCCATCTGTGCTGGTCGGTCGGGGCGTCCCGCGCCTCGGCGAATGACGCGGATGCGCCAGCGGCGCATCTGCGCAATCTTCTTTTCTGCGATTTCTTTCGGTGGCCCCGCGTCGGGGCGGCGTGTTCCTTGCGGACAAGCGATGCATCGTGGGATTGAAAGAGCGGCGGTCGTCCGAATAGCCACACCTTTTCCCATCTGTTCATTTCGCATTAAGCAAGACATAAGTCCCAGAATCCGGGCTCATTGCGTGGGCTACCCGACCCACGAGAAACAAGATCAATCCCGACATTGAGGGGTTCTGGCCGTGCGCATCAATCAGCCCACAACGCTGCATGAAATCACCGTGCCCGACGGGGTGACGCTGCTGTCCACCACCGACGAGAAGGGGCGAATCCAGTACGCCAACAGCTCGTTCATCGCGATGTCGGGCTACACGCGCGACGAGTTGATCGGTCAGCCGCACAACCTCATCCGCCATCCCGACATGCCGCCCGCGGCCTTCGAGGACATGTGGCGCACCCTCAAGCAAGGCGTGTCCTGGGTCGGGCTGGTCAAGAACCGCGCCAAGAGCGGTGATTTCTACTGGGTTCACGCCAATGTCACACCGATGCATCGCGACGGCCGTCTGGTCGGCTATATCTCGGTGCGCACCAAACCCGACCGTGCCGATGTCGAACGGGCAGAGCGCCTGTATGCCGATGTGAATGCAGGGCGTGCGCACGGCGTGGCGGTGATGCGCGGCGTGGTGGTCCGCACCGGTGTGCGCGCCTGGATGTCGCTCGCGCGCACGGCGCCGTTGTCATGGCGCATGGCCGCCGCGCTGGCCTTGCCCGCGCTGGCTGCCGGATTGGGCGCCTGGCTCGGCGTTGCGATCGGTCAACCGGGCGCCACTGCCACCTTCGGTGCCGTGGTCGGCGCCTTGCTGGGCTTTGCCTTGTTGCATGTGCAGGTGGCGGCGCCTTTGCAATTGGTCGTGAGCCATGCCCAGCGCGTAGCCTGCGGCGATACCCAACCGCATCGTCCGTTCGATCGCATCGACGAGATCGGCTTGCTGATGCGCATGGTCAATCAGGCGGGTTTGAATCTGCGTGCATTGGTCGACGACGTGCAGCATCAGACCAGTGGCATCGAGACCGCCAGCGCCGAAATCGCGGCCGGCAATCTCGATCTGTCGCAACGCACCGAGGCCGCCGCCCATCATCTGGACGGCACCGTCGCATCGATGACCGCGCTCGCGCAATCGGTCGAGGACAGCGTGCGCAACCTCAACGATGCCGACCGCCTCGCGACCGCGACTTCGCAATCGGCCGAGCAAGGCGGGCGCATGGTTGCGCAAGCGGTGCAGAAGATGGAACAGGTGCGCCAATCGAGCGGCCGCATCGGCGACATCATCGGCACCATCGATTCGATCGCCTTCCAGACCAACATCCTGGCGCTCAATGCGGCGGTCGAAGCCGCGCGTGCCGGCGAGCAAGGCCGCGGCTTCTCGGTCGTGGCGGCCGAGGTGCGCAGTCTGGCCCAGCGCAGCGCCACCGCGGCCAGCGAGGTCAAGTCGCTGATCGGCGCGAGTCTGTCGGCCATTCATGAAGGTGCGCAGGAAGTGCAGCGCGCCGGCGAGAACATGCAATCCATCGTGAGCCAGGTGGCGCAGGTCAGCGAATTGATCGCCGGCATCGCGCGCGCCACCCAGGCGCAATCGGGGGACATCGGCGACATCCACAGCACCGTCGGCGCCCTCGACGAAGCCACCCAGCAGAACGCCGCGCTGGTCGAGGAAAACGCCGCCGCTTCGAGCAATCTGCGCGATCTCGCGACGCGCCTCGTGGAAGCGATCCAGGTCCATCATTGATCGGTGCCGCCACGGGCGGCGCCAGCGCCCACGCCATGATGTTGGCGAACGCGCTACACGCAAAAGTGTCATGGCGCCCGGTTTGGCTTGGCGCCTTCGCGCCAGTTGGTGAGAATGTCGGCCTTTCGTTCGGGAGCGACAGCTCATGCGTCTCACTTTTGTGTTGTGTGCACTGGCTGCAAGCTTGGCAGCCTGCACGACGACGCCGACCACCCCATACAAGGGCGCCGACGCGGCGGCCATCCGCTTCGCCAATCATTCGCGCAACGAGCGTGCGGGCTATGTCTGGATCCGCACCTGGGTCCATGCCGCCAATTGTTCGGGCGGCGTGCAGTTTTTCCCCGAGTTGAGCGATACCCTCGAGCGCGGTCTGGCGCAGACCACCATCTTTGCCTCGCTGGAGCCGAACAAGGAACGGTCCTTGTGGTTCCGTGAAAGCTACACGACGATGCAAGGGCAGCATGTCTGCGATTCCATCGTGACCTTTACCCCGGCCGCCAATCAGCGCTACGTGGGCATGTTCACGGCCGAAGGCGATGTCTGCAAGGTCAGCATCCTCAA
>CAXBRX010000146.1:0-8057 GCA_963977835.1 uncultured Derxia sp. | reverse complement strand
AGTCAGGCCTGGAGATCGATTATCGACAGATCACCGCCGAGGCGCTGGCTGACGAATCGCAGGCGCAATTCGATGTCGTGACATGTCTGGAGATGCTCGAACACGTACCCGATCCGGCATCGGTAATACGTGCATGCCATGCGCTGGTAAAGCCTGGGGGACAGGTGTTCTTCTCGACGATCAACCGCAATCCTCGCGCCTTCGCCACCGCGATCGTGGGCGCGGAGTACCTGCTCCGCCTGCTTCCGCGAGGCACGCACGAGCAGCGGCCGCGTCGACGCGCGCTGTGCCAGCCACGCATCGAGCTCCGCACGGTCGATGGCGTCGCTTTCGTCGGTGAAATACGTCTGCGCGGTGCGACGGTGCAGGCGGAGCAGCGCACGCACGTCCTCGGGCGTCACGGGGTCGAAGTCGCCACCGATGACGAGCACCTCGTCGACGCGACCGACCGCGCCGCGCGCCGCGAGCACCGCCTGCAGATAATATATCCTTGGATCGCCCGGCGCCAGCTTGGCCAGCACCGCCTCTGCGCCCGAGACTTCGTATTTGCCCGGGGCTTCGATCGCGAGGTGCTTGACCACGCCATCATCGAGCACCATCACATAGCGCTGCGAGCGCACGCCCATGCCGCGCGCGGTCAGGTCGAATTCGAGGCCGAGCGCCTTGGTCCAGGTCGCGCTGCCGTCGCCGAACATGCGCACCTTGCCGGCGGTCTTTTCTTCGCGCGCCCAGGCGCCCATCACGAAGGCGTCGTTCACGCTCACGCACCAGATGTCGTCCACGCCCTTGGCCTTGATCGCATCGTGGTACTTCACATAGCTGGGCACATGCTGGGCCGAGCAAGTCGGGGTGAAGGCGCCCGGCAGGCCGAACACCACGATCTTGCGGCCCTTGACCATCTCGGCGACCTGGAAGGCGTTGGGGCCGATGCTGCAGGCGCCGTCGGGCTGTTCGAAGTATTCGTACAAGGTGCCGTCGGGCACGCGGTTGCCGATGCTGATGCTCATGAGTGATGTCCTTGTCGTTGGTGGTTGTGTCGGTCTGGGCACGCGCTTCAAGTGCGCGCTTGCGCCAATGCCTGCGCGAGCCGATCCACGCCTTGATCGAGTGTCGCAATTTCGGCTGCGATGCACCAGCGGATGAAACCTTCGCCTTCGGGGCCGAAAGCCAGACCGGGCGCAAGCCCGAGCCCGTGATCGCGTACCAGCCGCTTGCAGAATGCGACGCTGTCGGTCAGGCCGTCAACACGGAAGAACGCGTACATCGCCCCAGGCGCAGCAGGGGCATGCACGCCGGGCAAGGCATTGAGGCGCGCGCACAAATGATCGCGCGCGGCGCGGTAGCGCGCCTGATCGGCCAGGATGTCGGCCTCGCTGTCGCGGATGGCCGTCAGTCCGGCGGCTTGCACGAAGCCGGGCGCGCAACTCGTGTTGTATTCGATGAGCTTGCCGAGTTCTTCGATGAAGGCGGTCGGCGCGCAGATCCAGCCCAGGCGCCAACCCGTCATGCGCCAGGCCTTGCTGAAACTGTTGGTCGAAACCAGCCGATCCTCGGCATCGGCGAGGTCGAGAAAGCTCGGCGCGGTCACGAGGCCACCGGCCTTGGGCGCGCCGAAATACACGCGCTCATAGACATCGTCGGCCACGATCCAGATGCCGAGCTTGCGGCAGTGGGCGAGCACGGCCGCTTGTTGTTCGGGCGTGATCGTCCAGCCGGTCGGATTGTTCGGTGAATTGAGCACCAGGGTCGCGGTGTCGGGCGTCAAGGCATCGAGGAGGCGGTCGAGGTCGAGCGTCCAGCCGCGTTCTGAGTTGAAATCAAGCGCCACTCGTACCACCTGCGCGCCCTGGATCTTCGGCGCCTCGGTCAGGTTGGGCCAGACCGGCGTGACGCAGACCACGCGCGCGCCCGGCCCGGCCAGCGCCTGATGCGCGAGCGCCAGCGCATTCACGCCCGAGGACGTGACCGCGACGCGCGCAGGCTCGATCGGTCGCGCATGCAAGCCGCTCAGATAGCCGGCGATGGCGCTGCGCAACTCCGGGTTGCCGAGGTTGTGCGTATAGAAAGTGTCGGCCGCGGCGAGCGCGGCGCGCGCGGCTTCGCGTATCGCCGGCGCCGTCGGGCGATCGGGTTCGCCGAACCAGAACTTGAGCACATCGGCGCGGCCCATGCCCGCGTTGGCGACTTCGCGGATCTTGGACGGATACAGATCGAGCACCGCGGCGCGCGGTAGGGTGGATGAAGGATGCATGGCGTGCATGAAGACCCTGCGAATTTCGCGCCCGAAGGCCCTCGGGCGCACGGTATAGTCGGATTCAGCAACTGCTTAATACCCACGTTAACATGAGCGCAACCGCCCAACGCCCCACCCTGCCCACGGTCTTGATCGCGGGCGGCATCATCCTGACCCTCGCGATGGGCATACGCCATGGCTTTGGCTTCTGGCAATTGCCGATGGTGCAGGCCAATGGCTGGACGCGCGGCACCTTCGCCTTCGCGCTTGCGGTCCAGAACCTGATGTGGGGGCTGACCCAGCCGTTCGCCGGCATGATCGCCGACCGCTATGGCGCGATGCGGGTGCTGGTGGCGGGCGCGCTGTTGTATGCGGCCGGGCTGGCCTTGATGTCGGTCTCGTCGAGCGGCTGGACCTTCACACTCACAGCCGGGGTGCTGATCGGCGTGGCCTTGTCGGGCACCACCTATTCCATCCTGTACGGTGTCATCGGCCGGGTCGCGACCGAGGCCGAGCGCAGTGCCGCGCTGGGCGTGGCGGCCGCGGCGGGTTCGTTCGGGCAATTCATCATGGTGCCGGTCGAGCAAGGGCTGATCGGCCACCTCGGCTGGCAGGAATCCTTGTGGTTGTTGTCGATCGTGGCGTTGGCGATGGCGCCGCTGGCCTGGCAATTGCGCGAGCGCGGCGCCGCCATCGTGCATGCCGGCCCGCATCAAAGCGTGGGCGCCGCGATCCGCGAGGCGTTTGCGCACGGCAGTTTCCGTTGGCTGATGGCCAGTTATTTCGTCTGCGGTTTTCAGGTGGTGTTCATCGGCGTGCATCTGCCGGCTTACCTGAAAGACCATGGCATGGCGCCCGAACTGTCGGTCTGGTCGCTGGCCTTGATCGGCCTGTTCAACATTTTCGGCACTTACACCGCGGGGCGGCTGGGCGCGCGCTGGCCCAAGCGCCTGTTGTTGTCGGGCATTTATTTTTCGCGGGCGGTCATCATCGCGTTGTTTTTGCTGGCGCCGTTGTCGAACTGGAGCGTCTACGCGTTTTCGGCCGCCATCGGCTTCCTGTGGCTGTCGACGGTGCCGCTGACCAATGGCGTGATCGCAACCATTTTCGGCGTGCGCTACCTGGGCATGCTGTCGGGTTTCGTCTTTTTCAGCCACCAGGTCGGGTCGTTCTTCGGGGTCTGGGCCGGCGGTTACTTGTACGACCGGCTGGGCAACTACAATCTGGTCTGGTTGATCGCGATTGCGTTGGGCGTGTTCGCCGGGCTGGCGAATCTGCCCATTCGCGAGCGCGCCATCGAGCGGGCGCAAGCCGCGCCTGCATGAGGATGCGGATGGATGAATCGCAAGGCGTTCGGACAAGGCGCTGGCCGGCGGTCTTGGGCGTGGTCGTGCTCACGCTCATGACGGTTGGCGCTTTTCTTGCGTATCTTCGGCCCGATTTCGTCGTCGATCTGGCCAACCGCATGTTTCTTTGTTCCTGACCCCGGTATTTCATGGACTACATCAACATCGCGCCCGAACAGGCGCAGGCATTGCTCGCGTCCGGCGAGATCACCCTGGTGCTCGATACCCGCGAATTGCATGAATGGCAGGCCGGCCATCTCGACCACAGCGTCGTGCTGCCGGTGCCGAGCGGCGAGCTCGAAGTGGCGGCGCGCCTGCAGCAATTGGCGCCTGCGCGCGATCAAGCCGTCTTGGTGCATTGCCGCAGCGGCGTGCGCAGCATGCGCGTGATGCCCCAGATTGCCGGCTATGGATTTCGCAAGATCTATCACTTGCCGGGCGGCATCCTGAGCTGGGTGCAGGCAGGGCTGCCCTTGGTGGCCTGAGGCACCCGGGGCGCTGCGCCAAGGCAGGTAGAATCGCGCCCCATTCGCGCCCGGCGGTTCGGGGATTTTCCGGCGCCGCGGCCTTTCATCCCAGATTTCGGATTTCCTCCGCATGGCTTCCACACGCAAGATCGTTGTGCGCCAGTCCCGTGTCCACGGCAAGGGCGTGTTCGCCCTGGTCGATATTGCGCGTGGCACCAAGATCATCGAATACAAGGGCGAACGCATCAGTTGGGCCCAGGCGATGCAGCGCCATCCGCACGACCCCGAAAATCCGAACCACACCTTCTTTTTCGACATCGACGACGATCATGTGATCGATGGCGGCCGTCTGGGCAACAGCGCACGCTGGATCAACCATTCCTGCGGCCCGAATTGCGAGGCGCGCCAGATCAGGATCGACGGTCATAACCGGGTGTTCATCCACGCCAAGCGCGACATCCGCGCCGGCGAAGAGCTTTTTTACGATTACGGTTTGATCATCGACGAGAAACTGACAAAAAAGCTTCGCGATGAGTACAAATGCCTTTGCGGCAGCCGACGGTGCCGCGGTACGCTGCTGGCGTCAACGCGCGAATAAGGCGCACCGTCCGCCCGCGCTGCAAGAACCGATGCAAGAACCTTAGGCCCACCCGCGCGGGCAACCGCGGCGGGCGCTATCGGAGAGGAGTCCATGGCCATCGAGTTGTTCAACAACGGCAAGCATGTCTGCCTCATGTTCCCCGATCTCATTTCGGACGGGGGCGAGGTGGTTCAGGCCAACCAATTCCTGATCGTGGACAACGGCCATGGGATGCTGCTCGATCCGGGCGGCACCCTGACCTACAACGACCTCTACCTGGCGATCGCCAAGTATTTCCAGCCCAAGAATCTCGATTACCTGTTCGCGAGCCATGCCGACCCCGACGTGATCGCGGCCCTCGACCGCTGGTTGACGGGTTCGAGCACTGCCTTGCTGATCTCCTCGGTCTGGGCGCGCTTCATGCCCCACCTGTGCAAGGAAGGCAAGACCGAAGCGCGCATCATTTCGATTCCCGATCCTGGCGGCGATGTGCGCCTGGGCGATTGCACGCTCAAGATGATCCCGGCGCATTTCATGCACGCCGAGGGCAATTTCCATGTCTACGACCCGGTGTCCAAGATCCTGTTCTCGGGCGACCTCGGCGTGAGCCTGATGCCGCCGAGCAAGGTGGCGCGGGTGCTCGACTTCGACGAGCACATCTCGCACATGCGCGGCTTTCATCAGCGCTACATGCCGTCGAACAAGGTGCTCAAGCTCTGGGCCAACATGGTCCGCAACCTCGACATCGAGCAACTGGTGCCGCAGCACGGCTGTCCGTTCATCGGCAAGCCCATGGTCAACCGCTTCATCGACTGGATCGAGCAATTGCCTTGCGGCATCGACCTGGTCGATCAGAGCTTCTACAAGGTCCCGCAGAACACCCTGCTGGCCTGAGCAATACCCCTCCTTACAGCGTGACTTTCGCCGAGCCCTACTAGGGTTATCGGCGAGGTCACGCGCGCCTTTGCTTCCGCTAGAGTCAGGTCAAACAAGACCGCCGCCAACGCGCGGCCAACCTCTGGAGGAGTCGACATGCGGATCGGGATCATCGGCATTGGCGCGATGGGCTGGGGCGTTGCGCGCGCATTCATGCGTGGACCTCATGAAGTACTGGTCCGCGACATCCGGGACGAAGCCAACGAGATCGCCGAACTCGGCGGCGCGATCGTCTGCGATTCGCCGGCCGCGCTCGCGCGCGACAGCGACGCGGTGATCACCTTCGTCGTCGACGGCGCGCAGACCGAAGACGTGCTGTTCGGCGCCCATGGCGCGGCCGAGACTTTGCGCCCGGGGCAGCCGGTCTTGTTGTGCTCGACCATGGGCGTCGACGAAGTCGTGCGCATCGGTGCGCAATTGTCGGCGCGCGGCGTGCCGGTGCTCGATACCCCGGTCTCGGGCGGCCCCGATCGTGCGCGCGAAGGCCAACTCACCATGATGGCCGCCTGCAAGCGCGAAGCGCTCGAACTCGCGCGCCCCGTCTTCGATTACATGGCGCGCGATGTGTTCCACATCAGCGAGACCATCGGCGACGGCGCGCGCGTCAAGCTCGTCAACAACATGCTCGCCGGCACCAATCTGACCGCGACCGCCGAAGCGCTGTCGTTCGGCGCCAAACTCGGCCTCGATCTGTCGATGCTGTTCGATGTGGTGCGGCACAGCTCCGGCCAGAGCTGGATCGGTGACGATCGTTACCAACGCCTGCTCGCAGGTGACCACGCCTTGCGCTCGTCGCCCGAGATTCTTGCCAAGGATTTGCGCCTCGCGCTCAACCTTGCCGACGACACGGGCTTCGAGCCGGTGCTCGCGCGCGATGCCGCGAGCATCTTCGACGAAGTGAGCGGCCGGTATGGCACGCGCGACGATGCCGAGGTCGTGCGCTGGTACGACGAACGGGCCGGCACACGCGTCGTCACCCGACTCGTCTAGGAGATTTCCGCACTTCTCAAGGTGGGCGTTACATCGTGCGTCCGCCTGTGGATGTTTGTTTATCTGATTGAACCAAAACTGCGTGCGGGCTAGCCTTTCGCGCGCGGCGCCCGCATGTCATGTCATGCGGGTGGTCCGCGCTTTCATAGGCCATGACCTTCGCCCGTCTTCCTTTGGTCTCGCGGTCCTTCGTGGGCGCGATGCTCGCTGCGTTCGCAGTGGTGATCCTGCCGCTCGTGATCGCGCTCGCCATCGCGTTCTCGCAAGCCAACGCGCTCGCCTTGCAGGCGCAGGCGTCGGTGACGCGTGCGGCCGCCTACGGCGAGCAATCGCGCGCGCTCGACGATGCCTTGCTTGCGATGGAACGCACCGTGCGCCAAGGCGATGTGCTCGGTGCCACCGAGGTCATCGAGGGCTATGTGCATCAACGTGAGCGGCTGATCCGTGCTGCGGCGCAACTCGGTGCGCAGGTCGGCGTCGCGGGTGCACAAGTCGATGCGGTGATCACGCAGGAAGCACTCGTGCATTCGACGCTGCAAAGCGACGGCGCAGCGGCTGCCCTGGCGCGTTGGGCCGGCTTGGCGCAGGCCGCGAACGCTCTCATCGAATCGGCTGCGAGCGTCGTCACCAACGACCGCGCAGCGATGCTGCAACGCCCAACCCAGGTCGCGCATTCGGTGCTGGGCTTCGCCTTGCTCGCCTTGCCTGTGGCCTTGATGCTCGCGGCCGTGCTGGCCTGGCGTCTGGGCCGGCCGATCCGCTCGCTCGCGCGCGCCATCCATCGCCTCGGCGACGGCGATCTAAATTTAGCTATCGAAGTTGGGGGTCCGTCGGACATCGCTCAGCTCGGCGTGCAGCTAGAATGGCTGCGCGAGAAATTGATCGAATTGCAAACCGCGCAGCGCACCTTGTTGCAAAGCGTCTCGCATGATCTCAAGACGCCCTTGGCCGCGATCACGGAAGGGCGGGCGTTGTTAGCCGAAGGCCTCGCAGGAACGGTCTCGCGCGAGCAGCGCGCAGTGCTCGACCTGATTGCATTGAACGCCGAGCGCTTGTTGGCACGCATCAATGCACTCGTGGAGGCTGGCGCACGCATGCAGGCACGTGGAGTGGCCACGCGGGTCGCGATGGCGGAAGTGGTCGAGGATGTGCTCGCCGAGCATGCGTTCGTTTGTGCGACGCGCAAGCTGCGCGTACAGGCCGAACTCGAGAACGCCGATGTGCATGGGGACCGCGAGCAGTTGCGCATGATCGTCGACAACCTGGTCTCCAACGCCATCAAGTATTCGCCCGATGCCGCCGCGATCCGCATCGACACCCATTGCGTAGGCGAGCGCCTGGTGCTGCGCGTCATCGACGAAGGGCCGGGGGTCGCGCCCGATGAAGTCGAGCGCATCTTTGCGCCCAATGCACGCGGCTCGGCCGCCGATGTCATGAACGCGCCCGGATCGGGCATGGGACTCGCGCTCGCGCAATCGCTCGCGCAGGCCAACGGCGGGGTGCTG
>CAXBRX010000145.1:0-8153 GCA_963977835.1 uncultured Derxia sp. | reverse complement strand
CCTGATGAGCGATCTCGACATCGGCATGAACGAGCGCCTGTGCAAGCCGTTTGAATGGGACGATGCGCGCCGTTACGACCGCGGCAAAGTACTAAGCCACGAAGACCTCGAGGCCGGCAAAACTTTCGCGCGCTATCTCGATGTGGACGGCGACGGCATTCCTTACCGCACGATTCCCGCGACCCATCCGACCAAGGGCGCGTACTTCACGCGCGGCTCCACGCGCAATGCGCAAGCGCGCTACAGCGAAGTCGGCTCCGATTACGTCTACAACATGGAGCGCCTGCGCCGCAAACTCGATACCGCGGCCACCTTGGTGCCCAAGGCGATCGCGCATGCGGCCAGCCAGCCCACGCGTTTCGGCGTGATCTATTACGGCTCGACGAGCCCGGCGATGGACGAAGCCGCTGCGATGCTCGCGGCCGAGGGCCATCAGCTCGATCGGCTGCGCGTGCGCGGCTTCCCGTTCGGCGCCGAGGTCATGCAATTCATCGCCGACCATGACGCGGTCTTCGTGGTCGAACAAAACGAAAGCGCGCAATTGCGCCAATTGCTCATCAACGAAGGCGAGATCGATCCGAAGAAGCTCGTGCGCGTGCTGCATTACGACGGCACGCCGATCACCGCCCGCTTCATCGCCGGCAAGATCAGCGCAGCACTCGACGAACGCAAGATCACCCCGATCCGCAAGGTGGCGTCATGACCTATCTGGCCAAACCAAAACTGCAACGCGCGGATGTGCCGCGCAACGCGCTCGGCTATACCCGGCGCGATTACGAAGGCGCCATTTCAACCCTGTGCGCCGGCTGCGGCCATGATTCGATCAGCGCCGCCATCGTCAGCGCCTGTTTCGATCTCGACATCGAACCGCACAAGGTCGCGAAAATGTCGGGCATCGGTTGCTCGTCGAAGACGCCCGATTATTTCCTCGGCAATTCGCACGGCTTCAACAGCGTGCACGGCCGCATGCCCTCGGTGCTGACCGGCGCCGCGCTCGCCAACCGCGATCTGATTTACCTCGGCATTTCGGGCGATGGCGATTCGGCCTCGATCGGCTTCGGGCAATTCGCGCATGCGATGCGCCGCGGCATCAACATGACCTACATCGTCGAGAACAACGGCGTGTATGGCCTGACCAAAGGCCAGTTTTCGGCCACCGCCGACAAGGGCAGCAAGAGCAAGCGCGGCGTGGTCAACAGCGACAGCCCGATCGACCTCGTGACGCTCGCGCTGCAACTCGGCGCGACCTATGTCGGGCGCAGTTTCTCGGGCGACAAAGAGCAATTGATTCCGCTCATCAAAGGCGCTTTGCATCATCACGGCCCGGCCTTCATCGATGTCATCAGCCCGTGCGTGACCTTCAACAACCACGCCGGCTCGACGCGCAGCTACGACTATGTGCGCGAACACAACGAAGCCGTGAACCGGCTCGACGTCATCCTGCCGCGCGACAAGATCGAGATCAGCCATGCGCCCGGCACGGTGCGCCGCGTGGTTCAGCACGATGGCTCGGTGCTCATGCTGCGCAAGCTCGGCACCGAATACGAACCGACCGACCGCCTGCATGCGATGAATTACATCCAGCAGCGCCAGACGCAAGGCGAGATCGTGACCGGCCTGTTGTATGTGAACCCCGAGACCGAAGACCTGCATCGCCACCTGAACACCGTGGAGAAGCCGCTCAATCAGTTGGGCGACGCCTATTTGTGCCCGGGCAGCGGGGCGCTCGCGGCGATCAATGCAGCGTTGAGGTGAGGAAAAGCGCGGCCGTCTTCAGTCGATGACAAGACGGTCCGCGCTGCCCGTGCTCAGTGTCTTGGGGGCACTGGTCTGGATTTGGTAAAGCAGGTCTTCGAACCGACGTCCGTCGGGCGGGATGCTGTTCGACAGATCGCAATCTTCGAAGGTGACGAAGTCACCGAAAATCGCCTGCGAAAAGTCCACTTCATCGAGGATGGGGTGGCCGGTCGACTGCTTGTGGTACAGACCGTTGAAGGTCGTGTCTTCGATCTTGCCGATGAATTTCGTGCGCCGAAATGAAGCGTCGTTGAAATTCACGTTCTTGAGCTTGCAACGATCGAAGGTGCAAGCATCGAAATGCGGGTATTCGAACTGGCGGCCGGTGAAGTTGCACCGCACGAACCGGCAGGACGTGAAATCGCCGCCATCGGCCCCCACGGCGATTCTTCGGAAGTCGAAAGACTCGAACAGGCAATCGTCGAAATCGCATCCGAAGATGCCCAGGCTGCCCGGATTGCCCTTCTTGAAGATGCAGCCTTTGAAGGTGCACCGGATGAAAATCACACCGTCGAAATCAGCCTCGGAGAAATCGCATTCCACGAAGGACTGATGCTCGAAGGTGGTGGGAGCAGCCCACCGGTGGCCCCTGAATTCTTGTTCCATGGATCATCCGCGCGGGTATCGGCGAAGACAGCGCGCCGGTTCGCACTTCTACAGCATGCGCCTGAGCGCACGCAGGAAGGCGCGCACTTCGTTGCTGTAATCCTGGCCAAACCAAAGCACGATGCCGATGCCCGCGAGCACGCACAGCCCGAGAATGATCAATTGGTTGCGGTGCATGCGGCTCCTGTCGAAGTCTGATTGAAAAGGGTTCAATCAGGCTTCTACCATGGTGCGCGAGCGGCTCGGCCGCCGGGTACATGGCTGCATAGCACCGATGTGCTGCTTTGAACGGCGCGCCATGGATTGCCACGGCGCTTCTTCATGGCTCGCCAGCCGATTTGCTTGCAGGCAGCATTTCTGCCAGCGATATGACTGCGCGCGCCACCTCCGACAAGCGCCGCTTCTGATTCATCGCGTTCTGGCGCAGCAGGCGATAGGCGGCTTCTTCGTCGAGCCCGTGGTGGGCCATCAAGAGTCCCTTGGCCCGCTCGACCCATTTGCGTTCATCGAGTGCGGCACGCACGGTGGCGAGTTCCTCGGTCACGTTTTGCAGCCGCTGGGTCTGCGTCTGCAGCATGTTCACCACAGCTTGCATCAAGTGCGGGCCGGTGTTGCCCAAACCGCTTGCCGGCCGCGATGCGGGCATCTGCGTCACGTTGGACCGAAACACGGCTTGCGGCGCCAATGCCACGTCTTCGACCGCCAGATCGAATCGACGCGTGTCGTCGGCGATCTGGGTGCGCAGAGCCGCCACACGCTCGGCAGCCAACTGCCGCAACCGGTGCGCCAGGGCGGTCTCGACTCGATGCAGTTCGTCGATGCGACGCGAGCAGCACTCGAACCATGCCACCGCCAACCCGGCGTCCAGCTTGCCATCGGCGCTGCTCAAGAGTCGTCGTCGCATCTGCTCGAGTTCCGCCATCGGCAGCATCGACTGCAGCGCCTTCCATTCGAGCCGGATATCGTCGCCGAACGTCTCGAAGCTCGAGAGCGCGTGTTCCTGCATATCGATCAGATACTCGATCGATCGCTTCGACTCCGCGCTGATGTACCCAGCGGCGAACGCCACCGCCCCCGTTGCGCGTTCCTGGCCCGCATATTCCTTGCCCTGCATCAGATGGAACAACGCGATCAAAAAGCGCGAGATCGAAGGGTCGACCGCCACGTCGGCAGCCTCGAACACCAAGGCCAACAGCACATCGATGAGTTGGCCGAACTGCCGCAAGACATCGGTCGCAGAGCATTGTTGTGTCTCGATCGCACCGCGCATCTCGGCCAAGCCTTGCAGCGCATGCAAGGCCCCCGCGATACGCGTGTACAGGCGCGCACCTCCGCTCAGGCTGTCGATCTGCCCGGCGTTCTCCAACCAACGACGAAATGCGGCTTCGGCGGCGATGCTGTCTTGAACACGCTGTTGACGTAGCGGACCGAACTTCTTGCCCCCGGCGCCGAGGAACATGTTGGAAGCCCCACGCTCTTGCTGAAGGTAGTGGACCAGATCGTTGACGACCAGCACCAGTTCACACGTCCGCTGCAGACTTTCCAGGTCGCGGACTTCGCAATGTCGGGCGGCGACAAGATAGTCGAGGGCGCCTTGCATGGGCGTTCTTCCTGAGCTTCGGAACCCGGACACCAGCAGCAAATGTGCCAAACGGGCTCACGCAGTACGCAAGCGGCATTCGTCTCGCCATCGCGCGAACTCGGCACCAAATTGGGCAATCCCGGCATCCAAAGCAGGACTGAATTGCACTGATATTGCGCATGCACAAAAACCAACCCGACCTACCCGGGTACCGCAACTGATTGTTTTTATGTGACTTTACAAAAAAACCCGCTATGGCACGGGCTGTGCTAGTGGTGCTTTGAGCGGATCAACGACGATCCGAATCACGACATTTCCGGGCGCATGACCTCTTCGTCATGCGATCCCGATCAACGGACAACGGCGTCCATTCCCTGCGGGTTCCGCAGCGGGATGGACGTTTTTTTTTGCCCTCAACGTGCCCATGCACAAGGAGCCGCCATGACCTCGGAATCCAATTCTCACCGCCGATCCTTCCTGCGTGGGGCCGCCGCCTTAGGCGGTTCCAGTCTGATCGGCAGCTCGATGCTCGGCATCGCCCGCAGCGCCTGGGCAGCCGGCTCCGATGCCCCGGAAAAGAAGGAAGTGAGAATCGGCTTCATCCCGCTGACCGACTGCGCCTCGGTCGTCATGGCCGCAGTCAACAAATTCGACGAAAAGTACGGCATCAAGATCATCCCGAGCAAGGAAGCGTCCTGGGCTTCGGTGCGCGACAAGTTGGTCAATGGTGAACTCGATGCTGCGCATGTGCTGTATGGCTTGATCTACGGCGTGCAATTGGGCATCGGCGGCCCGAAGAAAGACATGAACGTGCTGATGAACCTGAACAACAACGGTCAGGCCATCACTTTGTCGAACCAGTTCAAGGACAAGGGCGCCACCGATGGCACCAGCCTGGCCAAACTGGTCGCCAAAAAGGAGCGCGAATACACCTTTGCCCAGACCTTCCCGACCGGCACCCATGCCATGTGGCTGTATTACTGGCTGGCGGCGCAGGGCATCAACCCGATGAAGGACGTCAAAACCATCACCGTGCCTCCGCCGCAGATGGTGGCCAACATGCGCGTTGGCAACATGGACGGCTTTTGCGTGGGCGAACCCTGGAACAACCGGGCGATCATGGACAACATCGGCTTCACCGCCGTGACCACCCAAGACATCTGGACCGATCACCCCGAGAAGGTGCTCGGCACCACCGCCGAGTGGGTGCAGAAGCACCCGAACACGGCGCGCGCCATGGTGGCAGCCATCCTCGATGCCGGCAAATGGATCGACGCCTCGCTCGGCAACAAGCAAAAGACTGCCGAGACGATCGCGCAGAAGGCCTACGTCAATACCGACACCGAGGTCATCGTCGCGCGCATGCTCGGCCGCTATCAGAACGGCCTGGGCAAGAGCTGGGACGACAAGAACCACATGAAGTTCTTCAACGACGGCGCGGTGAACTTCCCGTACCTCTCCGACGGCATGTGGTTCATGACTCAGCACAAGCGTTGGGGCCTGCTGAAAGACCACCCGAAGTACCTCGAAGTGGCCCGGCAGATCAATCGCATCGACATCTACAAACAAGGCGCCACCGCCGCGGGCGTTGCCCTGCCCAAGAGCGAAATGCGCAGCCACAAGCTGATCGACGGCGCGATCTGGGACGGCAAGGACCCAGCCAAGTACGCCGATGCCTTCAAGGTCAAAGCCTGAACGCCCTCCCGGAGGAACACGCGATGAACACCCTGACCGTCAGCCGCGATTTTCCCGTGTCCGATGTCGGCGAACGGCCGACTTGCGCCACCGCCGAAACCCCGCGAGCGGAAGCTCAAACCCTGGAGAAACCCGTGCCCAAATCCTCCGGCCTGTCGCTCAAAGAATGGTTCGGCGGCGCACTGCGCAGCGTCCTGCCGCCCGCGCTTGGCGTGTTGCTCTTGCTGGGCATCTGGTACATCGCCACCAGCAAGGGCGGCAGCATTCCTGGGCCGGCCCAGGTTTGGGACGCTGCGGTCGCGCTGTTTTCAGACCCCTTCTATCGCAACGGGCCCAACGACCAAGGCATCGGCTGGAACGTGCTGGCCTCGTTGCAACGCGTGGCCATCGGCTTCGGTTTCGCTGCGCTGGTCGGCATTCCGCTCGGCTTCATCCTTGGCCGCTCGGCCTTCTTGTCCGCCATGGTCAATCCGATCATCAGCCTGCTGCGCCCGGTGTCGCCGCTGGCCTGGCTGCCGATCGGCCTGCTCGTGTTCAAGAAGGCCGACCCGGCCGCGACCTACACCATCTTCATCTGCTCGATCTGGCCGATGATCATGAACACCGCGCAGGGCGTGCAGCGCGTG
Source organism: uncultured Derxia sp. (assembly GCA_963977835.1). Lineage (GTDB taxonomy): Bacteria > Pseudomonadota > Gammaproteobacteria > Burkholderiales > Burkholderiaceae_E > CAXBRX01. The sequence continues at coordinate 1,847 of CAXBRX010000145.1, read as the reverse complement.
CCGCAGGACTATCTCAACGTCGCCCGCGTGCTGGCGCTGTCGGAATGGAAGATCGTCACCAAAATCCTGTTCCCCGCTGTGCTGCCCTACATGCTCACCGGCATCCGCCTGTCCATCGGCACCGCCTGGCTGGTGATCGTCGCTGCCGAAATGCTTACCGGCGGTGTCGGCATCGGCTTCTGGGTCTGGGACGAATGGAACAACCTCAAGGTCGAACACATCATCATCGCCATCTTCGTGATCGGCATCGTCGGACTGATCCTCGAACAAGCGCTGATCCTGCTGGCGCGAAAGCTCACCAAAGAATCCGTTTGAGGAGGACACCATGAACAAGTTCGTCAGCATCGAAGGCGTTGGGCAGACCTTCTCGACCCTGCAGTTCCGCAAGAAGGCTCAGTTCGTCGCCCTGCGCGACATCGACCTGAGCATCGCCCAGGGTGAGTTCGTCGCGCTGATCGGCCACTCCGGCTGCGGCAAATCGACGCTGCTCAACCTGATCGCCGGCCTGACCAAGCCGACCACCGGCGTGCTGCTGTGCGATGGGCGCGAGATCGCCGGCCCCGGCCCGGAACGCGCCGTGGTCTTTCAAAACCACAGCCTGTTGCCCTGGCTGACCTGCTTCGAGAACATCTACCTGGCCGTCGAACGCGTCTTCGGCAGCAAAGACAGTAAGCCGAAACTGAAGGCGCGCACGCAGGCCGCCATCGAGCTGGTCGGCCTTGGCCACGCGGCGCACAAGTATCCGCACGAAATCTCCGGCGGCATGAAGCAGCGCGTGGGGATCGCGCGGGCGCTCTCGATGGAGCCAAAAGTGCTTCTGATGGACGAACCCTTCGGGGCGCTGGATGCTCTCACCCGCGCCAAGCTGCAGGATGAGTTGATGAAGATTTGCGAGGAGACCCAAGCCACCACGGTGATGGTCACCCACGATGTCGACGAAGCGGTGCTGCTTTCCGACAAGATCGTCATGATGACCAACGGCCCTGCCGCCACCATCGGCGAGGTACTGGAAGTCAAGCTGCCGCGCCCGCGCGAGCGCCTGACCCTGGCCCACGACCCGGCCTACATCGATTACCGCGCTGCCGTTCTCGAGTTCCTCTACGAGAAACAGGCACACGTGGAAAAAATCGCCGCCTAGGAGATCGGCATGAATCCCGTCTATCTGATCGGCGCCGGACCGGGCGCCGCGGACCTGCTCACCCTGCGAGCGGCAAAAATCCTCGCCGAAAGGGCCGAAGTCGTCCTCGCCGACGACCTGGTCTCCGCCGAAGTGCTGGCCATGGTGCGACCGCAGGCCCGCATCCTCAAGGTCGGCAAGCGCGGTGGCCGTGCCTCGACGCCGCAAGCCTTCATTGAGCGCCTGATGCTGCGCTACGCCCGCCAGGGCTGCTGCGTCGTCCGCCTGAAGGGCGGCGATCCCTTCCTCTTCGGTCGCGGCGGCGAGGAAATGCTCACCCTGCGCGCCGCCGGCTTCGAGGTCGAGGTGGTCAACGGCCTTACCGCCGGCATCGCCGTGCCGGCCACGCTCGGCATCCCGGTCACCCACCGCGGCCTCGCCGCCGGCGTCACCTTCGTCACCGCCCGCGCCGGCAGCCAGGGCAGCGCCGAACCCGACTGGGCTGCGCTCGCGCGCACCGGCACCACCCTGGTCATCTACATGGGCCTCGCCCGCCTGCCGGAAATCAGCGCCGCCCTGCTGGCCCGCGCCGGCGTGCTCGTCAAGGGCGGCGGCCCAACCACCGCCCGCAGTGAACAGTTCACATATCCGCCTGTCTTGGAACTTGTAATCAGCGGTATGAGTTTCCCGCGACAATGATAATCTAGGCAATTTAACATCCTCGTGTCCT
>CAXBRX010000144.1:0-8202 GCA_963977835.1 uncultured Derxia sp. | reverse complement strand
CCGATGCCGGTCCGGGCACCGATTTCCACGCGGTCGCCTCCAGCCGCGTCTCGATCACGCCGCTGCAGATCGACCTCACCCACGTGCAGCAGATCGCCGGAGTACGCCAGTGGCTGGACAGCTAGCCTCGTCCGGCGCCCGCGGCATCGGCATGACCTCGCAGCGCACGCGCGAGCGCATGGTCGAGCGGCTGCGCGAGCAGGGCATCCGCGACGCCCGCGTCTCGGCGCTGCGCGATCGCCTGGAAGCGGGGATCCTGATCGGTATATCGGGCACTGCCGTCAACGGTCGCGCCGACGCGCGCATCCCGAATACCACCAACATCAGCTTCGATCGCGTGGAAGCGGAGAGCCTTCTCATCGCGCTCGACCTCGAGGGCATCGCCGTGTCCACCGGTTCCGCGTGCTCGTCGGGCACGCTCGAGCCGTCGCACGTGCTCCGGGCGATGGGACTGCCGGAAGATACCGATTTGCGCGCGCTGATCGCGAGCGCCGCCTCCACAGCCTGGCGCGCAATCTGCGTCCAATGTGCGGGCAATTCGCCGCGCATCCGGCGCGAGAACTCGGCCGCTTCGCGCGGATAAGCCTGCGCATAAGCATCGAAACGACGCCGCCAATCGGTCGAGCGCGCGGCGCCATCGGCGCGCGCATCCCAGGCCTCGCGCACGTCTTGCGGAATCTCGAATGGCGGCGCGTCCCAGCCCAACGCGGCACGCGTCGCACGCGCTTCGTCGGCGCCGAGCGGCGCGCCATGCACATCGTGCGTGCCGGCCATCTTGGGCGAACCCCAGCCGATGGTGGTGCGGCAGATGACGAGCGTCGGCCGATCGTCGCAAGCATGCGCGGTGCGGATCGCGGCATCGATCTGGGTGCGGTCGTGTCCGTCGATCGGGCCGACCACATGCCAGCCGTAGGCTTCGAAACGTTTGCGCGTGTCGTCGCGAAACCAGCCTTGCACATGGCCGTCGATCGAAATGCCGTTGTCGTCGTAGAACGCGACCAGCTTGCCCAGCCCCAGCACGCCCGCGAGCGAACAGGCTTCATGGCTCACGCCTTCCATCAGACAACCGTCGCCGAGGAAGACATAGGTGCGGTGATCGACGATCGCATGGCCGGGGCGATTGAATTCGCGCGCCAGCAGCCGCTCGGCGAAGGCCATGCCGACCGCGTTCGCGAGGCCTTGCCCGAGCGGCCCGGTGGTGGTCTCGACGCCCGGCGTCATGCCGACCTCGGGGTGACCCGGCGTCTTGGAACCCATCTGACGAAAGCGCTTGAGTTCTTCGAGCGGCAGGTCGTAGCCGCTCAAATGCAGCAACGCATACAACAGCATCGAGCCATGGCCGTTGGACAGCACGAAGCGGTCGCGGTCGGCCCAATGCGGATCATTCGGGTCGTGATTCAGATGGCCGCGCCAGAGCACTTCGGCAATGTCGGCCATGCCCATGGGCATGCCTGGGTGGCCCGATTTGGCGGCCTCGACCGCGTCGATGGCGAGAAAGCGCAAGGCGTTGGCATGGCGCCGCGCGGCGGCTTGTTGGCGCAAAGCGGTGTTCATGAGTCTCCTCGGGTCGGGGGCATTCGGTTCGCCGTCTAAAGTGCGACGTTTTAGGCGTTGGGCTTCAAGCGCGGCGTTTCAGGTCCATCAGACGCAGGATCATCGGCGTGAAGATGAGTTGCATCGCGAGGCCCATCTTTCCGCCCGGACAGACGATGGTGTTGGGCCGGGTCATCATCGCGTCGTGCAGCATCGACAACAGGTACGGGAAGTCGATGCCCTTGGGGTTCGCGAACCGGATCACCACCATGCTTTCGTCGGCGCTCGGGATGTCGCGCGCGATGAACGGATTGCTGGTGTCCACCGTCGGCACGCGCTGGAAGTTCACATGGGTGCGCGAAAACTGCGGGCAGATGTGATTCACGTAATCGGGCATGCGCCGCAAGATGGTGTCGACCACCGCCTCCTGCGAATAGCCGCGCAGGCTTTGGTCGCGGTGCAGCTTCTGGATCCATTCGAGATTGATGATGGGCACCACGCCCACCAGCAGATCGACATGCCGGGCCACATCGAGGGTCGCATCGGCATAGCCGCCGTGCAGACCTTCGTAGAACATCAGATCGGTCTCGCCTTCGATCGGCTGCCACGGGATGAAGGTGCCGGGCTCCTGACCGTAAGGCGCGGCCTCTGCCGCGTCGTGCAGATACTTGCGGATCTTGCCTTTGCCGTTGGCGCCGTAATCCTTGAACAGGCCCTCGAGTTCGGCGAGCAGATTCGCATCCGGACCGAAATGGCTGAAGTTCAGATTGCCGTTGGCCTCGGCCTCCTTCATCGCCGCGCGCATCGACTTGCGGTCGTAGCGATGGAAGGAATCGCCTTCGACGATCTGCGCCTTGAGTTGTTCACGCCGGAAGATGTGCTGAAAGCTTTTCATCACCGTCGTGGTGCCGGCGCCCGAGGAGCCGGTCACCGCGATGATCGGATGCTTGATGGACATGGGAGGTCTCCGTGTTTGTTGTTGTGCAGTTCAGCGGCTCAAGCACGTGCCTCAGGCCGATACAACGAGCGCTCGTTGAACAAAGGCGAGACGTAGGGCTGATCGGTGCCGGCGTCGTATTCGGCGTGATAACGCTCGATGCGTTCGACCTCCTGGCGCGAGCCGAGCAGGATGGGCACGCGCTGATGCAGTTCTTCCGGCTTCATTTCGAGGATGCGCGCGCGTCCGGTCGAGGCCGCGCCGCCCGCTTGTTCGATCAGCATGGCCATCGGATTGGCTTCGTACATCAGGCGCAGCCGGCCGGGCTTGAGCGGTTGTTTGGTGTCGCGCGGGTACATGAACACACCGCCGCGCATCAGGATGCGATGCACATCGGCCACCATCGACGCGATCCAGCGCATGTTGAAATCGCGCTCGCGGATGCCCGTCTTGCCGGCCTTGCATTCGCTGACATAGCGCTGCACGGGCGGCTCCCAGAAGCGCTCGTTCGAGACATTGATCGCGAATTCCGCAGTCTCTTCGGGCACTTTGAGGTCGGGGTGGGTCAGCACGAAATTGCCGATTTCGCGGTCGAGCGTGAAACCATGCGTGCCTTTGCCCACGGTCAGCACCAGCATGGTGGAGGGGCCGTAGATCGCATAACCGGCGGCCACTTGTTCCTTGCCCGCACGCAGATAGTCCGCGAGCGTGGGCGCGGTCTTGGGCTTGTGGCGCAGCACCGAGAAGATGGTGCCGACCGAGACATTCATGTCGATGTTCGACGAGCCGTCGAGCGGATCGAAGATCAGCAGGAAAGGGCCGCGCTGATATTGCTCGGGAATGTCGTAGGGCGTCTCCATTTCTTCGGAGGCCATGCCGGCCACCAGCCCGCCCCATTCGCAATGCCCGACCATCGCTTCGTTGGTGATCACATCGAGCGGCTTTTGCGTATCGCCCGAACTGTTCTGCGCGATGCGCGCGGCATCGAACGCCATGCCCGGCCCCAGCGCGCCGCGCCCGACCATGGCCGAGATCGCCTTGACGGCAGCGGCCACGTCGATGAGCAAGGCGGCCAATTCGCTCTGGCCCGTGGTGCCGCGCAATTGCTCGATCAGAAACTTCGACAGGGTGGTGCGTCCCATGTACATGGCGGGCCTCATTGCGACGAGTTGGAATTCGGTGGGCTCGCGCTCACCGCGGAAGCGAACACGCGCGAGGCGCGCAGATCGGCCGCGCTGATGAGCGAGAGCTCGTCGATCGACGCGGCGATCGGACCACCGTCCTTGACGCTTGCCGCGCCGTCGACAGCCTCGGCGCCGCCGCCCAGCGCGCCACCACCCAACGCCGCCGCGAACACCCGGTTGGCCTGGCGCAGGCGCGCGCGGTCGAGCGCATTGCGGATCGAGCGCGCGTTCGCGAAATGCGGCTGAGTCAGGCGCGCGGCGATGTATTCGCGCATCGCGGCGCAGGCCGCCTCGTCGAAGCGGTAATGCATCTGCGCGAGCATCGATTGCGAGATCGCGAACAATTCCTCGGGCGTGTAATCGGGAAAATCGATGTGATGCGCGATGCGCGAACTCATGCCGGGGTTGGACCGGAAGAAGGTGTCCATGCGGTCCTTGTAGCCGGCCAGGATCACGACCAGATCGTCGCGGTTGTTCTCCATCACCTGCAGCAGGATCTCGATGGCTTCCTGGCCGTAATCGCGTTCGTTCTCGGGCCGGTAGAGGTAATACGCCTCGTCGATGAACAGCACCCCGCCCATCGCGCGCTTGAGCACTTCCTTGGTCTTGGGCGCGGTATGCCCGATGTACTGCCCGACCAGATCGTCGCGCGTCACCGCGACCAGATGTCCTTTGCGCACATAGCCGAGGCGATGCAGGATGTCGGCCATGCGTTGCGCCACCGTGGTCTTGCCGGTGCCCGGATTGCCGGTGAAGGACATGTGCAAGCTGGGCGTGGCCGCATCGAGACCGAGCTTTTGCCGCGCGCGCGACACCACCAGGAAGGCCGCGATCTCACGAATGCGTGCCTTGACCGGCCCGAGCCCGACCAGGCTGCGGTCGAGTTCGTCGAGCACGCTCTGCACTTGCGATTCGTCGAGAATCGCGCGCAGATCGATCGAGGTCTGGATGGGTGTGGGCGCATTCATGATGGAGTCCAACTCCTTTCTGCAAGGCTCGGCTGCGCCAAGCCCTGGAGAAAGCACCCGCGGCGCGAGGGAAGCGGAGAACTGCCCCGCGGGCGTGGGAAAACAGTGCTGCCAACGGCAGGCGCGGCATGCCTATCGGGTGAACGCAGGCCGCGCATGCTCACGCTCTCAATACCGCTGGCCGGCGGGCCGGTCGGCCGAATACGCACGCATCGCATAGCGCTGGGTGCGCCCGACGGTCTCCTGGCGCTCGAGCGCGAAGCCGGGTTCTTCGCGCGGACGATTGACGATGAAGGACAAACACATCGATTCCACGCCGCGCGTGTTGTCGAAGGCATTGACCTTGATGTACTCGTTCGGATGCGCCTTGCGGCAGGCCTGCACCTCGAACATCACGCCCGCCGCGTCCTTGAGGCCGAACATCGGCAAGCCCCACATGTGCCAGTACACATTGCGCGGATGCGGGTCGTCGGTGTATTCGACCGAGCAGGCCCAACCGCGGTCGAGCGCGTAAGCGATCTGGGCCTTGATCTCGTCATCGGTCAGATCGGGCAAAAAAGAAAACGTGCCTTGAGTGATGCGCATGGAAGTCTCCGTTGATCCGATTCAGGACGCGGTCGGCGTCGGCACGAAATCGGGCGTGTCGGTCGAGGTGTAGTTGAAGCTCACGTCCTTCCAGGTCTCGAGCGCCTGGGCCAGCGGCGTACACCATTTGGCGGCGCGCGCGAGCACATCGGGGCCTTCGGCGAGCAGATCGCGGCCTTCGTTGCGCGCCTTGACCATCGATTCGAGCGCGACCCGGTTGGCGATCGCACCGGCCTGGATGCCGGCCGGATGGCCGATGGTCCCGCCGCCGAATTGCATGACCACGTCGTCGCCGAACAAATGCAGCAATTGATGCATCTGGCCGGCATGGATGCCGCCCGACGCCACCGGCATCACGCGGCGCAGATCGGCCCAGTCCTGGTCGAAGAAGATGCCGCGCTGCAGATCCTGCTTGGTGTAGGTGTCGCGGCAGACGTTGTAATAGCCTTGCACCGTCATCGGATCGCCTTCGAGCTTGCCGACCGCGGTGCCCGCATGCAGATGATCGACACCGGCCAGGCGCAGCCATTTGGCGATCACGCGGAAACTCACGCCATGATTCTTCTGGCGCGTGTAGGTGCCGTGCCCTGCGCGGTGCATGTGCAAGAGCATGTCGTTCTTGCGGCACCAGTTCGAGATCGACTGGATCGCGGTCCAGCCGATGACGAGGTCGATCATGACGATGTTCGAGCCGAGTTCCTTGGCGAATTCCGCGCGCTCGTACATGTCTTCCATCGTCGCGGCGGTGATGTTCAGGTAATGGCCTTTGACCTCGCCGCTGTTGGCCTGGGCGCGGTTCACCGCCTCCATGCAGAACAGAAAACGGTCGCGCCAATGCATGAAGGGCTGCGAGTTGATGTTCTCGTCATCCTTCGTGAAATCGAGCCCGCCGGTCAGGCCTTCATACACCACCCGGCCATAGTTCTTGCCCGACAACCCGAGCTTGGGCTTCATGGTCGCGCCCAAGAGCGGCCGGCCGTATTTGTCCAGGCGCTCGCGCTCGACCACGATGCCGGTCGGCGGCCCTTTGAACGTCTTCACATAGGCCACCGGCACGCGAATGTCTTCGAGGCGGCCGGCCTTGAGCGGCTTGAAGCTGAACACATTGCCGATCAGCGAAGCGGTGACGTTCGCGATCGAGCCTTCTTCGAACAGGATCAGGTCGTAGGCCACATAGGCGAAATACTGCTGCTCGGTGCGCGTGCCCGGGCCGGTATTGGGCACCGGGTCCACGCGGTAGGCCTTGGCCTGGTAGGACTCATGGGCGGTCAGCAGATCGGTCCAGACCACGGTCCAGGTCGCGGTCGAAGATTCGCCGGCCACGGCGGCCGCGGCTTCCTCGGGTTCGACGCCTTCTTGCGGGGTGATCCGGAACACGCAGATGAAGTCGGTGTCCTTGGGCTCGTAATCCGGGCGCCAATAGCCCATCTGCTTGTACTTGAGGACGCCGCCTTTGTAGCGCTCCTTCAAGTCAGTGATCACTCCGTCGACAGGCTTGTTCATTCGCGGGTCCCTCCGTGGATGTCGGCATTCGCGGACCATGGGCGATCCGGCATGGAAAGGACTCTAGGCGGCGCATCACTTAAATAAAAGTCAGAAATTCTGCAGCTTCAGTTAAGCTTTTCTGAATGAAGAATGTGACCTTGCGCCAATTGCGCGTCTTCGCGGCGGCGGCCAAACATCAAAGCTTCGGCAAGGCCGCCGAAGAGTTGCACCTGACGCCGCCCGCGGTCTCGATGCAGATCCGCGAGCTCGAAGACCAGGTCGGCCTGCCTTTGTTCGACCGCACGGGCCGCGCGGTCTCGCTGACCGTGACCGGCGAATACCTGCTGGTCTATGTGCGCAAGATGCTCGCGACGCTCAAGGACGCCGAAGACGCGATCGCCAAATTCCGCGGCCTCGAAGCCGGGCGCCTGACCATCGGCATGGTGAGCACGGCCAAGTACTACATGCCGCGCCTGCTCGCGCGTTTTCGCGAAGACCATCCCGAGGTGGAAGTGCGGCTCGAAGTCGGCAACCGCGAACGCCTGGTGGCGCTGATGCAGGCGGGCGAGGTCGATCTCGCCGTCATGGGCCGGCCGCCGCGCGAATTCGCGACCCGCGCCGAGCCCTTCGCCGTGCATCCGCATGTGATCGTGACCGCGCCCGACCATCCTTTGATGCAGGCCGAACATGCGAGCGCGGCGGCCTTGGCGCAATACGGCTTCATCGTGCGCGAACCGGGCTCGGGCACGCGCGCCGCCATGGAGCAGTATTTCGAGGAGCACCGCATCGCGCCGCCGGTGGTGATGGAAATGGCGAGCAACGAGACCATCAAACAGGCGGTGATGGCCGGCATGGGCGTGAGTTTTTTATCGCTGCACACCATCGGCCTCGAACTCAAGACCGGGCAGATCGCCACGCCCGACATCGAAGGCGTGCCGGTGCTGCGGCGTTGGTATGTGGTCAACACCCTGGCCAAGACGCTTTCGCCTGCGGCCGAGGCCTTCCGGTATTTCGTGCTGGAACGCGCCGAGACCTATCTGGCGCAGGAGTACGGCGCGCTCGGACCGCATCCGCAGCCGCCCGAAAAACAATGAGCGCGCCGCTCGCGCGACACGCTCATTTGAATTGCTGTGCGAGCCGGCGATCGAGCGCCGGCCGCATGCGTCAGTGGCTCAAGCAGTCCTTCAGTTGACCGCACAACCGAAGGATTCGCAGCGCACCTTGACCGATTTGTTCACGCATTTGACGTCGAAGACTTCGAAGCCGCCGCCGGTGTCGATCAGCGTGGCGAGCGGACGGGCACCATCGGCGGTCTTGCAGCCCGAGGCCATCGCAGCGCTTTCCGCTTCAAACTCGAATTTGCCCCGCGCCACCGGCTTGCCGGCGGCCGAGGGCGATTGTTTGTAGACCGGCATCTGGACGCCCGGCAGACCCGGCACAGCGGTGGCCGGTGCGCTCGGCGCAGGCGCCACGGCGGCGGTGGCGGTGAGGGTCTTGCCCTCGCCGGTCT
>CAXBRX010000143.1:0-8204 GCA_963977835.1 uncultured Derxia sp. | reverse complement strand
AGCTGCGACACCAGAGGCGAATCGCCGTGGTAGCGCAAGCCGCCCGCGTGGATGCCGGGCGGCATGAAGTCGTGGCCCAGGGTGTACATGCGCATCATGGGCGTATAGCCCGAGACATCGCCGAAGTCGTAGACGTATTCGCCCTTGGTCAGCGTCGGGCATGACGTCGGTTCGACGGCCACCAGGCGCACCGTCTTGCCTTTGCGCCCGCCTGCGGCGTTGTCGGCCAGGAACGGAAAAGCGATGCCGGCGAAGTTGGAGCCGCCGCCGCAAGGCGCGAAGATCATGTCGGGATATTCGCCGATCTTGTCCATCTGCTTCTTGGCTTCGAGGCCGATCACGGTCTGGTGCAACAACACATGGTTGAGCACCGAGCCGAGCGCGTACTTGGTGTCGTCGCGCGAGACGGCTTCTTCCACCGCTTCGGAGATCGCGGCGCCGAGCGAGCCCTGGCTGTTCGGATCGGCTTCGAGCATCTGGCGACCGGCATGGGTCATGTTGGTCGGGCTCGCGAACACCTCGGCGCCCCAGGTGCGCATCATCGAGCGGCGATACGGCTTTTGCTCGTAGCTGATCTTGACCATGTAGATGCGTACCGCAATGCCGAACATCTGGCCCGCGAACGCGAGCGACGAGCCCCATTGGCCGGCACCGGTCTCGGTGGTCAGACGCTTCACGCCCGCGATCTTGTTCAGATAGGCCTGCGGCACCGCCGAATTGGGCTTGTGCGAACCGGTGGGCGAGACGCCTTCGTATTTGTAGAAAATCTTGGCCGGCGTGCCGAGCATCTGCTCCAGGCGACGCGCACGGCACAAGGGCGACGGACGCCACAACTGGTAGGCACGGCGCACTTCCTCGGGAATCTCGATCCACCGCTCACCCGACATTTCCTGCGCGAGCACCGTCTCGGGAAAGATGGCCAGCATGCGTTCCGGACCGACCGGCTTGCCATCGGGCCCGAGCGGCGGCGACGGCGGATTGGGCATGTCGGCGACCACGTTGTACCAATGGGTCGGAATATCGGACTCGTCGAGCTGGACGCGCAGGTTTTCCATGGTTTCCTTTCGAGGCGAAGTTGTGCGGGCGCGATCTTAACCGCGCGTACCGCCCGGACCGCGCGCGGCGCGCTCCAGGCGATGTCATCAAAGCGGATCATGCAACGCGCCATGCCGCCGCGCCTTGACGCATATCGGCCCGGGCGGCCTTTTGCGGCAAGGCGTTGCGGCGGCGGGTCACCAGCCAGATTCGCGGCGCGGCGTCGCGCCGATGCGATGGATGGACAGATCGGCGCCTTCGAATTCCTGCTCGGGCGTGAGGCGTAGGCCGACCACGCGCTTGAGCAAGCCATAGACGACCAACCCCGCGAACGCCGCCCAGGCGACGCCCATCAAGGTGCCGATGAGTTGCGCGCCGAAGCTCACCGTGCCGGTGCCGCCGAGCGCACGCGCGCCGAAAATGCCGCAAGCGATCCCACCCCAGGCGCCGCACAAGCCGTGCAAGGGCCAGACGCCGAGCACATCGTCGATCTTCCAGCGGTTTTGCGTGAGGGTGAACATCGACACGAAGATCGCACCCGCAACCGCGCCGACCGCCAGTGCGCCCGCCGGATGCATGACATCGGACCCCGCGCAGACGGCGACCAGACCGGCCAGCGGCCCGTTGTAGGCGAAGCCCGGATCGTTACGCCCGAGCAGGACGGCCACCAGCGTGCCACCCACCATCGCCATCAAGGAATTGACCGCGACCAGGCCCGAAATCTTGTCGATGGTCTGGGCGCTCATCACATTGAAACCGAACCAGCCGACGGTCAGGATCCAGGCCCCGAGCGCCAGGAAGGGAATGCTGGACGGCGGATGCGCGCTCATCGCGCCATCGCGGCGGTAGCGATTGTTGCGCGCGCCCAGCATCAGGACCGCCATGAGGCCGATCCAGCCGCCCACTGCATGCACGACCACACTGCCTGCGAAATCATGGAATTCGAAGCCGGTCAGCCCTTTGATCCAGCCTTGCACGCCGAAGCGCCCGCCCCAGACCACGCCTTCGAACAAAGGGTAGAACACGCCGACCAGCACCGCGGTGGCCATCAGCTGCGGGCCGAAGCGCGCACGCTCAGCGATGCCGCCCGAGATGATCGCGGGGATGGCCGCCGCGAAGGTGAGCAGGAAGAAAAAGCGCACCAGCTCGAAACCATTTTTGGCGACCAGCGTATTGGCGCCGGTCATGAAGCCGACGCCGTAGGCGATGGTGTAGCCGACGAAAAAATACGCGATCGTCGAGACCGCGAAATCCACCAGAATCTTCACCAGCGCATTGACCTGATTCTTTTCGCGCACGGTGCCGAGTTCGAGAAATGCAAATCCCGAGTGCATTGCGAGCACCATGATGGCGCCCAGCAAAATGAACAATGCATCGGTCCCTTGTTTGACCTGATCCATGACTCCCCTTTATGCAGCGTTGAACGGCGCGTCATGGCGCAAAAACGCACCACGACGACCATAAGCCGCACCGGGAATGCAAATTTCATGCCCACATTGGTGCATGAAAATCACGGTCTTTGAGCGCGAATTCCATGAAGTCGCGCTTCGTTGTTGTGCGGACCGCCCGTTTTCAGTGCATTGCAGGGTTCTACCGCGCCGCGAGCGCCAGAGAGTTGGCTAAGGACGAAAAGAGGAAATCGCCCGGCTGGGCAGTGCGGATGCACTCGATGAAAGGCGGCGGGAAAAGGCCAGTCGGCGGTACGCCGATGGCTTGATGCACCCCCGACCACCCGGACGAATCAGGCGGTGGCGGATGCTGGAATTGGTCGGGGTGAGAGGATTTGAACCTCCGACATCCTGCTCCCAAAGCAGGCGCGCTACCAGGCTACGCTACACCCCGAGGACGCGCATTGTACAGCCGACGAAAAGGGCCGCATCCGCGGCCCTGTCCGGTCTGCGCCAACGCGCGCAAGGCTCAGCCGAAACGACCGGTGATGTAATCCTCGGTCTGCTTCTTTTGCGGCTTGATGAAGATCTGATCCGTCTCGCCGAATTCGATCAATTCGCCCAGGTACATGTAGGCGGTGTAGTCCGACACCCGCGCCGCCTGCTGCATGTTGTGGGTGACGATGACGACGGTGTAATCGTTGCGCAATTCGGTGATGAGCTCTTCGATCTTGGCGGTCGAGATCGGATCGAGCGCCGAACAGGGTTCGTCGAGCAACAGCACTTCGGGGCGGATCGCGATGCCGCGCGCGATGCACAAGCGTTGTTGCTGGCCGCCCGACAGACCGGTGCCCGATTGGTTGAGCTTGTCCTTCACCTCGTTCCAGAGCGCAGCCTTGGTCAGCGCCCATTGCACGCGCTCGTCCATTTCGGCCTTGCCGAGCTTTTCGAACAACTTCACGCCGAACGCGATGTTGTCGTAGATGCTCATCGGGAACGGCGTGGGCTTCTGGAACACCATGCCGACCTTGGCGCGAATCAAGGAAACGTCCTGCTTGGTCGTGACGAGGTTTTCGCCATCGACGATCAATTCGCCTTCGGCGCGCTGCTCGGGGTAGAGCGCATACATCTTGTTGAAGGTGCGCAGCAGCGTCGATTTCCCGCAGCCCGACGGGCCGATGAAGGCCGTCACCTTCTTCTCGGGAATCTCCATGTTGATGCTCTTCAGCGCATGGTATTTGCCGTAGTAGAAGTTCAGGTTGCGCACGGTGATCTTGGGCGCAGCGGGCACGTCGGAGGCCGCGTTGGCGATCGCCGCCTCGGCTTCGCGCTTGGCAGCGAAGCTGTTGGCAACAGAGATGGGGATGCCGCTATTCGGATCCATGGCACGTTCGAACATATCAAATGTCCTCTTTGCGGAACAGCAGGCGCGCCAGCACATTGATTGCGAGCACGCCGAGGGTGATCAGGAAGACGCCGGCCCAGGCAAGCGTGATCAGGTTGTCGTAGCCGGACATGGCGAACTTGAAAATCGTCACCGGCAGATTCGCGGTCGGCCCAGACAGATCGAAGGACATGAACTGGTTCGACAGCGAGGTGAACAACAGCGGCGCGGTCTCGCCGGAAATCCGTGCGACCGCCAGCAGCACACCGGTGATGACGCCCGCCCGGGAGGCCTTGATGGTGATGCTGTAGATCACCTTCCACTTGGGCGTGCCGAGCGCAAACGCGGCCTCGCGCAAGGCATTGGGCACCAGGCGCAGCATGTTCTCGGTGGTGCGCACCACCACCGGGATGACGAGCAGCGCAAGCGCCAACACACCGGCATACCCCGAGAACCTGTGCGAGCGCGCGACCACCATCGCGTAGATGAACAGACCGATGACGATGGAAGGCGCCGCCAGCAGGATGTCGTTGATGAAACGGGTGGCGCGCGCGACCCAGCGCTTGTCGCCGTATTCGCCGAGATAGACCCCGGCGAGAATGCCGAGCGGCGTGCCCACGAGCGTGGCGAGCGTCACCATCATCAAGGAACCGACGATGGCGTTGGCCAGACCGCCGGTCGAGGTCGGGTCCGGCGTCGATTCGGTGAACAAGGTCCAGCTCATGCCCGTCACGCCGAGCTTGAGCGTGGTGAACAGAATCCAGACCAGCCAGAACAGGCCGAAGACCATCGCCGTCATCGCCAGCGTCAGCGCGACGATGTTGATCGTCTTGCGCTTGCGATGCATCGCAAGCCGCGCCTGCGGGTCGATGGCGCCCGGGGCCTTGAGCGGGGGCAGAACGGCGCTCATGAACGTGCTCCTTCACCGGCCTGCAATTTGAGCAGCAGCAACTTGGAAGCCGCCAGCACCAGGAAGGTGATGACGAACAGAATCAGCCCGAGTTCCATCAGGGCCGAGGTATGCAGGCCCGACGATTCCTGGAACTCATTGGCGAGCGCCGAGGTGATGGAATTGCCGGGCGCAAACAACGAGATGCTGTTGAGCAGGTTGGTGTTGCCGATGACGAAAGTGACCGCCATGGTCTCGCCCAACGCGCGACCGAGGCCCAGCATCACCCCACCGACCACGCCGCTCTTGGTATAGGGCAGCACGACGCGCCAGACGACTTCCCAGGTGGTGGAACCCACACCGTAGGCAGCCTCCTTGAGCATCGGCGGCGTCACTTCGAACACATCGCGCATCACGGCCGCGATGTACGGAATGATCATGATCGCGAGGATCACCCCCGCGCACAACAGGCCATTGCCGAAAGGCGCGCCGGCAAACAAGGCACCCAGGCCGGGCACATCACCGAACGCACGCTGCAAAGGCGTCTGGAAATACTCGGCAAACACGGGCACGAACACGAGCAGGCCCCACATGCCGTAGACGATGGACGGGATCGCCGCGAGCAATTCGATCGCGGTGCCCAAAGGCCGGCGCAACCACGCGGGCGCGAGTTCGGTCAGGAAGATCGCGATGCCGAAGCTCACGGGCACCGCAATGACCAAGGCGATGATCGAAGTCACCAGCGTGCCGTAGATCGGCACCAATGCGCCGAACTTGTCCGCGGGAGGATCCCATTCGCTCGAGGTCAGAAACCCGAGACCGAAGGTCGTGATCGAGGGCATCGCCACCCAGATCAGCGAAACGATGATGCCGGCGAGCAGCAACAGCACGATGATCGCTGCAGCGCGCGAAGCATTGAAGAACAACTGGTCGCCGAGCCGGTTATAGCTGCGATCGACATTGGGCGTCGCCGCGACGACGGCCTGCGAGCTGGAAGACATGGATCGTGTACTCGGTCGCGATGAAAGCTGAATCGATATGCGCGGCAGCCCGCAGGCCGCCGCGCAACGCACCGTTTACTTCAGGGACACGGCCTTGCCGGACGCATCCTTCAGTTGGGCTTGCCATTGCTTGTCGACCAGCTTGACGACCGCATCGGGCATCGGCACATAGTCGAGTTCGAGGGCCATGTTATCGCCCTTGTCATAGGCCCAGGTGAAGAACTTCACCACTTCGGTGGCCTGGGCCGGCTTGTCCTGCACCTTGTACATCAGGATGAAGGTCGCCGAGGTGATCGGCCAAGCTTCCTTGCCGGCCTGGTTGTTCAGGTTCGCGCCGAACGAGGACTTCTCCCAATCGGCACCGGCAGCGGCGGCACGGAAGGTGGCGTCATCGGGCAGCACGAAGTTGCCGGCGGCGTTCTGCAGCGAGGCGTAGGGCAGCTTGGTCTGCTTGGCGTACGAATATTCGACGTAGCCGATGGTGCCCGGGATGCGGGTCACGAAGGCCGACACGCCTTCATTGCCCTTGCCGCCCTGACCTTGCGGCCAGGCCACCGTGGTGCCCGAACCGACCTTGGTCTTCCATTCTTCCGAGACCTTCGACAGGTAGTCGGTGAAACCGAAGGTGGTGCCCGAACCGTCGGCGCGGTGCACGACGGCGATTTGCATGTCGGGCAGCTTCACATGCGGGTTGAGCTTGACCAGCGCGGGATCATCCCACTTGGTGATCTTGCCCAGATAGATGTCGGCGAGCACGGCGCCGGTCATGCGCAGTTCTCCCGGCTTGATGCCCGGCAGATTGAAGGTCGGCACAATGCCGCCGATCACGGTCGGGAACTGGATGAGGCCATTCTTTTCCAGATCGGCCGGGCTCATCGGCGCGTCCGAGGCACCGAAGTCGACCGTCTTGGCCAGGATCTGCTTGATGCCGCCCGACGAGCCGACCGATTGATAATTGATCCGGTTGCCGGTGAGCTTCTGGTATTCCGCCGCCCACTTCGCATAGATCGGTGCCGGAAAGCTGGCGCCCGCGCCGGTCACATCGGCGGCCTGCGCTGCAACCACGAAACCGAGCGCCGCAACGCTGGCGACCGCCTTCAGAACAAACTTGCTGATCATGCTTGGTTCTCCGTCCATAGATTCGGGTCAGCCCCGAGACGCAGCGCAGCGTATGGCTGTCATATGACATGTTGATGACATGACCAATGAGATGACCAGCCTCCCGGACCGCGCCAGCGCCGCTTGGCAAGGTCGAACCAAGAAACCGCCCGCGGATTCACGGACCTGTCATCCAACTGCCTCAAACTCGTGGGTTTCATTTCCTGCCGCCACGCCGACCGCCTTCCATGACGCACCAACCATTCAATGTTCTGTTCCTGTGCACCGGCAACTCGGCGCGCAGCATCCTGGCCGAAGCCTTGTTGAACCAGCTCGGCAAAGGGCAGTTTCGCGCCTATTCGGCCGGCAGTCGACCGACCGGAGCGGTCCACCCGCTCGCGCTCGAGGTGCTGACCCATGCGGGTGTCGAGACCGCCGGCCTGCGCAGCAAGTCGTGGGATGAATTCGCGGGCACCGATGCGCCGCAGATGGATCTGGTCATCACGGTCTGCGACAACGCAGCTGGCGAGGCGTGTCCGTTCTGGCCCGGACAGCCGGCCAGCGCGCATTGGGGCTACCCTGACCCGGCCGCAGTGACGGGCGACGATGCAGCGAAGCGGGCGGCCTTCGAGCACACCTTGCGCGAACTGGCGCAACGCTTCGAATTGTTCCTCAATCTGCCGGCCGAAAAACTCGATCGCCTGGCGCTGCAAACCCATGCACGCGCCGTCGCGCCGGCGCCGCGGCCAGATCGGCAAATTTAGCCACATCGCCGATCACCATGATCGCGGGGCTTTTGATGGCATGCGCTTCGATGTCCTGCGGCAATTGCCCGAGCGTCGTGGCGAGCGCGTGCTGATCGGGCAGGCTTGCGTTGCGGATGACCACCGCCGGCAGATCGGCCGCCAGGCCGCCAGCCAGGAGTTCGTCGCGGATGTGCGTGACGCGCGCCACCCCCATGTAAACGACGAGCGTGAGCCGGGTTGCGGCCACCGCGCGCCAATCGATGGGCGGGCCGCCGCGTTTTTCATGGCCGGTGATGAAAATGCAGCCGGGCGTGACCTCGCGATGCGTGACCGGCACCCCGATGGCGCCGGGCGCTGCGATGCCGGCGGTGACGCCATGCACGACCTCGACGGCGATGCCCTGGGCTTCGAGATGGGTTTTTTCCTCGCCGCCCCGGCCGAACATGAATGGGTCGCCGCCCTTGAGCCGCACCACCCGACGGCCCGCACGCGCTTCGTTCACCATCAAACGCTCGATGAAGGCTTGCGGTGTCGACACGCAACCGCCGCGCTTGCCCACATAGACGATGCGCGCATCGGACCGCGCATGCGCGAGCACATCGTCATGGACCAGATCATCGACAAGCACCACATCGGCCGACGCGATCACCTTGGCGCCTTTGA
>CAXBRX010000142.1:0-8246 GCA_963977835.1 uncultured Derxia sp. | reverse complement strand
CTTTAGCCATGACGCTTCGTTACGGGATTATCGGCGCTGGCAGCATGGGGCGCGAACACATTGAGAACATCAAAATCATGGGTGGCGCCACTATTACTGCAATCGCCGATCCCGATGCCAACTCCATCGAACAAGCAAGCGCCGAGGAAATAACCTTCCTCATGCCCCGCCACCTTGAGCGCACGGCCATCGACGACCAGCTTGGCGCCTTCGGCCACGCCGGCATCCACATAGCCCTTCACCTTGTCGTAATGCGCCTTGGTGACGAGCGGGCCCATGTCGCAGCTGGCATTCGTGCCCGGGCCGACCTTCATCTTCGCGATCTCGGTCTTGAGGCCTTCGATGACCGCATCGGCCGTCGCATCACCGACGGCGACCACGAGCGGGATCGCCATGCAGCGCTCGCCGCATGAACCATAGGCCGCGCCCATCAGTGCCGCCACGGCGTTGGCGATGTCGGCATCGGGCATGACCACCGCATGGTTCTTGGCGCCGCCGAGCGCCTGCACGCGCTTGCCGTGGGCGCAGCCGGTGCTGTAGATGGCTTGCGCGATCGGCGTCGAGCCGACGAAGCTCACCGCCTTCACGCGCGCGTCGGTCAGCAGCACATCCACAGCTTCCTTGTCGCCCTGGACCACATTCAGCACGCCCGGGGGCAAGCCGGCTTTCAATGCCAATTCGGCGATCAACAATGCGCTCGACGGATCGCGTTCGGACGGCTTGAGCACGAAGGTGTTGCCGCAGGCGACCGCCATCGGCCACATCCAGAGCGGCACCATGGCGGGGAAGTTGAAGGGCGTGATGCCGGCCGTGACACCGAGCGGCTGGAACTCGCTCCAGGAATCGATGCCGGGGCCGACATTGCGGCTGTGCTCGCCCTTGAGCAACTCGGTGACGTAACTCGCGTATTCGACATTCTCGATGCCGCGTTGCAATTCGCCGAGGCTGTCGGACAAGACCTTGCCGTGCTCGGCGGTGATGAGCGCGCAGATTTCATCGGCATGCTCTTCGAGCAGCACCTTGAGCTTGCTCATCACCCGCGCGCGCTTGATCGGCGGCGTGTTGCGCCATTCGGGGAAGGCGGCTTGCGCCGAAGCAATGGCTGCTTCGACAGTGGCCGTGTCGGCCAGCAGCACCTGGCCCGACACCGCGCCGGTGGCCGGGTTGTACACCGCCTGCGTGCGCGTGCCGCCGCCGGTGCGCTTGCCGTCGATCAGATGTTGAATCGTTTGCGTCATGAACGAACCTCGAAGCTTCAAGCGGTTTGCTGCAAGGTTTCGCCGAGGGCGTTGACCATGCTGTCGATTTCGGCCGGCGTGCTGATGAAAGGCGGCGCGAGTTGGATGGTGTCGCCGCCGAAGCGCACGTAAAAGCCTTTCTTGAACATCGCCACGCCGATGTCGAACGGACGCTTGGCCGGCTCACCAGGCAGCGAAGCGATGGTGATGCCGGCGGCCAGACCGTAATTGCGGATGTCGGCCACATGCTTGGCGCCCTTGAGGCTGTGCACCGCGTCCTCGAACTTGGGCGCGAGTTCGCGCACGCGCTGCATCGCGTTTTCGCGTTCGAGCAGATCGAGCGAAGCGACGCCCGCCGCGCAGACCACCGGATGCGCCGAGTAGGTATAGCCGTGCGGAAACTCGACCATGTATTCCGGCCCGCCCGCGGCCATGAAGGTGTCGTAGATTTCTTGCTTGACCACCACGCCGCCGAGCGGCTGCACGCCGTTGGTGACCTGCTTGGCAAAGTTGAGGATGTCGGGCGTCACGCCGAAGGCTTCCGCGCCGGTCCAGGCGCCGCAACGGCCAAAGCCGGTGATGACTTCATCAAAAATCAACAGGATGTTGTGCGCGGTGCAGATCTCGCGCAGGCGTTGCAGATAGCCCTTGGGCGGAATCACCACGCCGGCCGAGCCCGAGAACGGCTCGACGATGACGGCGGCGATGTTCGACGCGTCGTGCAAGGCGATGACATTGAGCAATTCATCGGCGAGTTCGGCGCCGTTTTCCGGCATGCCGCGCACGAAGCTGCCCGCGGGTGGTTGGGTATGCGGCAGATGGTCGGCCTCGATGCCTTGGCCGAACAGCTTGCGGTTGCCCGACAGGCCGCCGACCGAAATGCCGCCGAAATTCACGCCGTGGTAGCCCTTGAGGCGGCCGATCAGCCGCGTCTTGCCGGCCTGGCCCTTGGTGCGCCAGTAGGCGCGCGCAATTTTGAGCGAGGTATCGGCCGATTCCGAACCCGAGCCGGTGAAGAACACGCGGTTGAGGCCCGCGGGCATGTGCTCGACGATCTTGTTGGCGAGCTCGAACGAGACCGCATGGCCGAACTGGAAGCCCGGCGAATAATCGAGCGTGCCGACCTGGCGGCTCACCGCATCGACGATCTCCTGGCGGCAATGGCCCAAGCCCGTGCACCACAAGCCCGACAGGCCGTCGAAAATCTGGCGCCCGTCGTCGGTCGTGTAATAGGCGCCCTTGGCGCTCGCAAACATGCGCGGATGCGCCTTGAAATCGCGGTTGCCGCTGAACGGCATCCAATGCGCGGCGAGCCAGTCGGCATCGCTGCGCGCCTGCGTCTGCAGGAACTGGCTCTCGGTTCGTTGGTTCATGGTGCGGCCCCTCGCGAAGAAGAAAAGCAAACAGCGATTGTCAGGAAGGCGTTTGGTCTAGAAAATGACCCAATATCAAACTTTGGTTGACGATCCATGCAAGTAAACGCGCGCGCCCCGCTGGGGCAATTGGCCGATACCGATCTGCGCTTGCTGCGGGTCTTCAAAAGCGTGGTGGATTGCGGCGGCATGGCCTCGGCCGAGCTCGAGCTCAACATTGCCATGTCCACCATCAGCCGGCATGTCAAAGACCTGGAAACACGCCTGGGATTGGTGCTGTGCCGGCGCGGGCGCGGCGGCTTTGCGCTCACGCCCGAAGGCCAGCAGGTTTATGCCGCCACCGAGCATCTGCTCGCCGCCACCGAGGCGTTTCGCGGCCATTTGTACGACATCCACCGCCGCATGGACGGCGACTTGCATGTGGCCTTGTTCGAAAAGACCGCATCCAACCCGCAAGCGCACATCGCGCAGGCCGTGGCCGCCTTCCGCGAGCGCGCCCCGCAGGTGCGGCTGCATCTGCATGTGGGCACCATCGGCATGATCGAGCGCGGCGTCATCGACGGCCAATACCAGCTCGGCATCATTCCCGAGCACCGGCAGTCCGACACCTTGCGCTACGACCTGTTGTTTGGCGAAACCATGCTGTTGTACGCGGGCGAGCACCACCCCTGGTTTGCGGCCGACGACCGCAAGCTCGACTGGAATGCGCTGCGCAAGATCGATCTGGCCGGCCTCGGCTACCACTCGCCCAACATGGCGCTCACGCACAAACGGCGGCTCGAACGCGCGGCCACCGCCTCCGACCAGGAAGCCGTCGCGACCCTGGTGCTGTCAGGCGCTTATGTGGGTTTTTTGCCCGACCATTACGCGCAAGCCTTCGTGCAAGCCGGCCGCATGCGGGCGGTGGCGCCCAAAGTGCTCAACTACCATTGCCGGTTCTCGTGCATCGAACGGCGGGCGCCCGCGCCGTTGCGCATCGCGCAGGCGTTTCGCGAATGCCTGATCGCGGCGCATCAACCCCCGGGCTGAAGCTCAGTCCTGGCGCACGATGGCGACCAGGCGCGCCGGAAATTTCGCGTCGAGCGTCAGGCGCCGTGTGGCGATGCCGTCGGCGTAGGTGGTCTCGCCGCCCAGTGCCTGCCCGGGGGCACAACGTTCGGGGCCAATCCGGTAGCACTCGTAGTCCGGCCCCTCTCCGATGCCTTCGTACCCGAGCAGTTCGAGCTTGTAATGGCTGCCGAACAAGACGCGCCGCAAGCCCGCGGTGTCATCGGCAAAACTCACCTCGACTTGCAGACGAAAATCGGGCGCCAATTGCCATTCATGCAATGGCCATAGCTCGTACTCGACGGCACTGGCCCAGGTGCTGGACGTGAAATAGCCGTAGCGCATTTCATACTTGCCTAGCGGCTGCCGGTAACGCACGCGCAACTCGTTGCTGCCTTCTTGCAGCGCGCCCTCGAAACGCACGCTGACCAACTCATCTTCGCGCGTTCGAGGCTTATCCTTTTCGATCGGCTTGGGCGCCGCTTGGTGCGCCGGCACCGCCTTGCCGTTGATC
The DNA here is from genome assembly GCA_963977835.1 of uncultured Derxia sp. Taxonomy (GTDB): domain Bacteria; phylum Pseudomonadota; class Gammaproteobacteria; order Burkholderiales; family Burkholderiaceae_E; genus CAXBRX01. The sequence continues at coordinate 4,074 of CAXBRX010000142.1, read as the reverse complement.
AGCACTTCGACCGCGTTCGGCACACTCGGCATGATGAATTCGAAGGCCACCGGCGCTGCCGCGGGTGCCGATGCGCGCACCTGATACACGGCTTCGATCTCGGCTTGGCGCAGATCATCGTACGCCGTGCTCTCGGACCCGGCATACGGACGGCCGAGCTTGAAACTCAGATGTTCGCCTTCGACGATCAGATCGGGCGTTGCGGGCTTGAGCGCTGCGCTGGGCGGCACTTCCACATAGATCGGGGCACGCAGATTGGCCTCGGCCGGCGCACTCACGCCCAGGCAAAACACGAGTGCCAGCGCGGCACGCCAGCTCGATTGCATCGTCATCGTCGTCGATCTTTCACGCGGTCATGGCAACGGCGCCATGATACCGGCGCAAATGCGCTGCGTAGCACATCGGTGTCTTCATGTTCGCCGCCGAATTGGATCAACATTGCATGTTTGCCAACTTCGCGCGCCATGCGCGCCCCCGCCTCATGAAACGTTTGTGCAGTCCTGTCGTCCGCTTCGCGCTTGCAGCGCTCGCTTGTTTGAGCCTCGGCGCTTGTATCGAATTGGTCCCGCGTGATGTCGAAGAAAGCATCGTGATCCATCGCGATGGCCGGGTCGAAGCCACCTATGAAGGAAACTTCAGCGACTTGTCCGATCTCGTGCGCGCATTGGCGGCCGATGCCCACAAAGATCTCGACGAGAAAGGCCTGAGCGAAGACGACTACCGCGCCTTGCTCGATCGACTCAGGAACCGGTACGAACAAGCTCAGATCGAGCGGCTGCCGTCGGGCTTGTACCACGTGCGCTGGCATGAAGAAGGCCTATTGCGCGACGACACCCGGCCCGACCAGCTGGAACCCCGCGGTGAAGAACAGATTCCGCTTCTGGCGCACCTGAACAGCTTGGGCGAATTGTCGGACTCGGCGTTTGCCTTGCGTACCGACACCCAGGATAAGCTCGACGACGACACGCTGCACGATGGCAGTCAGATGGCCAAGGTGATCCAGGGCTATTTCGATCATTTCAAAGGCAAGGTCAGCGTGCGCCTCGACCCGGCCCTGGTCTTGAAGCACAACGCAACATCGGCCAGCACCGAGGCCGACGGCATGCTCAAGCTCGAATGGTCGTTGACGATGCCGATGCAAGAAGGTGTCGAGCTGTTGTTCACGCTCGATCCGCACGACCTGCAAAGCTTCAAGCTCATGAACAGCCCGCGCGGGTCCAATTGCAAAGACCTCATCGGCACCGATTGCAAATGCGGCCCGTTCACCTTCGCCAGCGCCAGCGGCAAAGTGATGAAGAACACGCCTTATGAAATCGAAGGTCCGCAAGGCGTGCAATCGGGCTGCACCGATGCCGAGGGCAAGACGAAGGCCGTCATTTCGCCGGTGACCGGCCCGTGCAGCGTGCGCTTGCTGACCGACGCCGATAAGCCCAACTGCACGGCCACCGCGCCCGCGAGCAAAAAGCGCTGAGGCACGTCTTAGCGCGGCGGCAAAGGCTTGAGCGGCGGTACGAGGTCGAGCAGCGCGCCCGCCGCTTCGGGCAGATCGGCGGTGTCAAACACCCAGGCGCAAACGCCTGGGCCGCAGACCGCTTCGAGGCGCAGATGCTGGGCGTCGGGCATGGCGCGCGCGGCGCCCGCATGCGGCGGGCCGAGCGCATCGAGCAACTGCGCGACGCGCACCGCGGTGGCTGCATCGATGCGCTCGCGCTGCACCTCGCAACCGCGCCGCAAGCCCGCGAAACCGCCGGTTTCTTCGAAGCTCAGCGCGCGCCAGTCGGCGAGCGATTCAAAGGCCGACTTGCTTCCAGGCATCTTTGAGCGCCTTCACGACCGTGCTGCTCGCGCCATGGCGCGCGGTGGCAATCATCAATGTGGTGCTCGCCATGTCGGTGAACACGCTGTTGCTGGAAAGCTTACGCATCGCCTCGTACCAGACCGCGCCCGGAATCTCCCAGGCCTTGCCGCCGACCGCGCGCGCGAACAAATAAAACGCATGGTTGGGAATGCCTGAATTGAGGTGCACGCCGCCGTTGTCCTGGCTGCCCGTGTATTCGTCCTTCATGTGCTTGGGCTGCGGATCGGTGCCGAGCAGCGGGTCGTTCTCGTAGGCCTTGCCGGGCCCGAAATCGCGCAAGGCTTTCGCCTTGGTGCCCGGGCCCATGATGTCTTTGCCGATCAGCCAATCGGCCTTGGCCGCCGTCTGCTTGGTCTTCCATTGCCGGATCAGCAGGCCGAACACATCGGCAAAATGCTCGTTGAGCGCGCCGCTCTCGCCCTGGTATTCGAGGTTGCATTCATGCGAGACCACGCCGTGCGTGAGCTCATGGCCGACCACGTCGAGCGACTTGGTGAAGCGCACGAAGATCTCGCCGTCGCCATCGCCGTAGGCCATTTGCTGGCCGTTCCAGAACGCGTTGTTGAGCTTCTTGCCCACATGCACGCTCGACACCAGCGTCATGCCGCGCCCGTCGAGCGAATTGCGCTGGAATTGTTTGAGATAAAAATCGTAGGTGGTGCCCGAATGGTCGTAGGCCTCGTTGACGGCCACGTCCTTAGCCGCTTTGTCGCCCTCGCTGCGCACCAGCTTGCCCGGCAATTGGGACATGCCGCCGTTTTGCGCGTCGTAGACCAGACGGTGCTTCTTGGCGGCCGGCGACGTGAGCGCGGCCATCGCCGGCATCGCTTGCATCACTCGGCGCATGGCGCGCGCATCGGCGCTCGACTCGATCGCCTCGATGGCCGAGCGGCGCAGCTTGGCGTTGGAGCCATCGGCCAACCGCTCGAGCAGATAGGGCGGGATGATGCATTGCAAAGGGTGGCGCCCGCAGGCGCATTGCATCGTCGCGTTCATCGTGCCGGCTCCCGCATGGAATAAAAGAAGGTTCAGGCTAGCGCAGCACCGTGACCATGCCAAGCGCACTCACAGAAAAATACCGGGAACTAATGACAGCGCACGCGCTCCATGACTTCACCGCCCCCCACCGCTCACCGCAAAGGACACCGATGTACCAATTACGCGTCTCTCACGACTGGGCTAGCCAGATCCAGAGCATCCGCAATCAGGTCACCGAAGACACCAACCTCATCCGTTTCGACAACGGCTTCTACCGCATCTGCCGGCCCGGCACCGGCAAATTCCATCTTCAATTGCACGCCAGCGAAGGACACGGCCGCGGCGTCGAGCTCGTGCTGCGCGAGCGCGATCTGTATGTGATGACCATCAACGAGCGCCCGTTCGAGCAATACGCCAAGACGCTCAATCTGCGTGCGCCCAAGGCGCAAGGGCTCGACCATGCGATTTTGCAACTCGACCGCGCCTCGGGCCGCGAGTTGTTCGAGCTGCAATCGCTGATCGTTCTGTGCGTGGCCGAATCGCTGCGCAACGACCAGGTTGCCGCGCGCGTCGAGCGCCTGATCAAAAGCACGCTCATCGATGCGCGCCACCAAGGTCTTGTCGGCGGGCTCGCCGCCTTGCCCGTCGATGCTTTGCTGCACGAAGCCCACGCCTGGGGCGACACCAGCGACGCGATCTACCAGGCCATCAGCCCGCAGGCGCAAGGCATCGTGCTGCGCAAACGCGCCGAGTTGTCGGGCGCCGAGCGGCAATTCAGCGAGCGCGTGGACGAAGCGCGCCTGCCCGCCGCGCTCAACCAATATGCGCGCAGCATCAAGGTGCTCAAAAGGCCACAACCGAAATAACCCGAACAGACGCAATCGCTCGTGTGTTTGCCACAATTGCGATCAATGAACGTCCCACGTTCACGGGATGCAGGTTGAGTCACTGAACGTGCTGCAGTGACATACCGAATTCCTGCCGCACGGGCGGTGCTAGGGTAATGTCATGCCACGAATGACGCTGAAAACTTGGTATTCCTGCCTGCTTTGCGCGATCAGTTTGAGTTCAATGTCGTCCGCGCTAGCGCAGGGCTTACAACCAGACTCACCTCCATTCGATCGCGCTCCACGGAGATCCCAACCAGCCCCCGTAGACATGCCGGCCGAGCCGCACGAGAGCAATCCAAACACATGGCCGCAGCCCGACTACTTTGAGGCGGCGCTCGCGTTCACACA
>CAXBRX010000141.1:0-8312 GCA_963977835.1 uncultured Derxia sp. | reverse complement strand
ATAGTGATAATGATTAACATGATAGTAATGCTCTATGATTGCTATCATCATTTCAAGCCTTTTTCCTCACCAGCAGCTGTCGTTATCATGATATCCTCATTTCAGAAATCTCAATATCGTTGCTCGCTCAGCCATGGATGATAGTAGGTCAAGTCCAAGTTCAATATGATATCATCTTCATCGTGATCACGCCCGCCGTGAACAACGCCGTGAAGTTGCCGCTGGCCAAGCATGCACCTAAAGTCGAACAGCAGCAGGATCAGGGTGACGATGACCGCCACGACCAGCACGGCGGTCGGGTAGAACAGCGCCTTCTTGATCTTCTTCTTCAGGGCCTCGGTCTTTTCCTTGTAGGTCGCGATCTTGTCGAGCAGATTCTCGAGCGCGCCGGCCTGTTCGCCGGCTTCCACCAGGTTGACGTACAGGTCATCGAAATACAGGGGATGCTTCCCGAGCGCCTGGTTGAGCGCGTTGCCGGTCTCGATGTCGCCCTTGATGGCGAGCACGAGCTTCTGCATCGACGGCTTGTCGTGCCCGACGCCGATGATCTCGCACTGCTCGAGGAGCAGCTCGGTCGCAGTCCGTTCCCCCCGGCCCGGATCGTCTGCCGGTGCGCAGCGGGGCGCCCGGTCGTGGTCGAGCAGGCGCCCGAGACGCCGGACGGCCGGCCTGGCGTGTCGGTGCTGCTGTTCGCGATGGACAGCGCCGGTCTGGCCAAGCGGCTGACCGAAGTCGCGCCCTCGCAATTCAAGCATGTGTTCTTCGCGGGCTCGGGCTCGGAAGGCAATGACACCGTCATCCGCCTGGTGCGCCGGTATTGGGACCTCATGGGTCAGCCGCAGCGCAAGACCATCATCGGTCGCTGGAACGCCTACCACGGCAGCACGCTGGGCGGCGCTTCGCTGGGCGGCATGAAGGGCATGCACGAGCAGGGCGGCCTGCCGATCCCGGGCGTGGACCACATCGAGCAGCCTTATTGGTTCGGGGTCGGGCGCGAGATGGGCTACACCGAAGCGCAGAAGGACGAGTTCGGTCTCAAGGCGGCTTCCTGGCTCGAAGACAAGATCCTCGAACTCGGTCCCGACAAGGTCGCGGCCTTCATCGGCGAGCCGGTGCAAGGCGCGGGCGGCGTGATCATTCCGCCCAAGACCTACTGGCCCGAAATCCAGCGCATCTGCGACAAGTACGGTGTCCTGCTCGTCAGCGACGAAGTCATCTGCGGCTTCGGGCGCCTGGGCACCTGGTTCGGCTGCGAAAAAATGGGCTTCACGCCCGATCTCATGACCTTCGCCAAGGGCGTGACCAGCGGCTACATCCCGCTCGGCGGTGTGATGGTCGGCGATCGCGTCGCCGAGGTGCTGATCGACAAGGGCGGCGAATTCGCCCACGGCTACACCTACTCGGGCCATCCGGTCGCCTGCGCGGTGGCGCTCGAGAACATCGACATCATCGAACGCGAAAAGCTCGTCGAACGTGTGGCCAACGAGACCGGTCCTTACCTGCAGCAAAAATTTGCTGCACTGCGGGACCATCCCCTGGTCGGCGATGCCGAAAGCTGCGGCTTCGTGGCCGGGCTGGTGCTGGTCAAGGGCAAGGCCCCGATCGAATTGTTCGCGCCCGAACTCGAGGTCGGCATGATCTGCCGCGGCCATTGCTTCGCCAACGGACTCGTGATGCGTGCGGTCGGCGATCGCATGATCATCGCGCCGCCCTTGGTGATGACGGTCGCAGACGTGGATGAACTGGTGGCGCGCATCACCAAATGCCTCGATCTGACCTTGGCCGATGTGCGCGCGCGCGGATGGATGTAGCGGGGGCTTCACAATCCGCACCGTCCCGGGGCTGCGAGGCGCGATTGGTCGGGCTATCCTTCGCGGCGTGGTGCAGGGTGGGGCGTTGTATGCACGGTTTTGTCCCATCGTAGCGCTTGGTTCAATGGCTTGAGATTTGCTAGCTGCTAATACCGGGGTTCCCACGCAAGGAGGATGTTCATGATTCGTGTATCCAAGTTCCGTCGCAATTGGTTGGGGCGCATTGGCGTCGCACTGGCCGGTTGTGCGTTGTTTGCCGCTGCGGGTGCCGTGCAGGCCCAAAGCAAGGTGGTCAATGTCTACAACTGGTCGGACTACATCGCCGACGACACGATTCCCAACTTCGAGAAGGAGACGGGGATCAAAGTCCGCTACGACGTGTTCGACTCCAACGAGATCCTTCACGCCAAGCTGGTGGCCGGCAAGACGGGCTACGACGTCGTCGTCCCGTCTTCGCACTGGGGCAAGCTGCAGATCGACGGTGGTCTGCTGCTCAAGCTCGACAAGAGCAAGATCCCGAATTACAAGAACCTCGATCCGGCCATCATGGCCCAGATTGGCAAGCTCGATCCGGGCAATCAATACCTGATCCCCTGGCTCTGGGGCTACACCACGGTCGGCATCAATGTCGACAAGGTCAAGGCCGCGCTCGGCAGCATGCCCATGCCCGACAACGCCTGGGACCTCGTCTTCAAGCCCGAGTACGCGAGCAAGCTCAAGGGCTGCGGCTTCTCGGTCCTCGATTCCGGCGACGAACTCTTCCCCGCCGCGTTGCATTACCTGGGCAAGCCGCCGTTCAGCCGCGCCAACGCCGATTACCAGACCGCGTTCAACCAGGTCCTCAAGCCCATCCGTCCGTACATCACCCTGTTCTCGTCGTCGGGCTACATCAACGACATGGCGAACGGATCGATCTGCGTGTCCATCGGTTGGTCGGGTGACATCAGCATCGCGCGTCAACGTGCGATCGATGCCAAGAACGGCGTGAAGATCGAAGTCCTGGTGCCCAAGACCGGCGCAGTGCTGTTCTTCGACACGATGGCGATCCCGGCCGATGCCGAGCACATCGACGCGGCCTATGCCTGGATCAACTACATCCTCAAGCCCGAAGTCGACGCGAGCCTGACCAACAAGGTCTTCTACGCGAACCCGAACGCGCAATCGCTCAAGTACGTGATCCCGAGCGTGGCGAACAACAAGACGGTGTTCCTGTCGCGGGACGACCTCGGGAAGATGCTGCCGCCCGATGCGGTCAACAACGACATCCGTCGTTTGCGCACGCGCTTGTACACGAGCTTCAAGACCGGGCTGTAAACCGGGCAACACGCAGGCATGCGTGCGTCGCCGCGGCCGTGAGGTCGCACGACGCACGCAGAAGCACCAGAAACTCTAGAACCAGGGGGAGCTGCGCATGCAGCCAACAGCCGCGCCGGCGACGAGCCGTGCCGACGATGCCGCGTTTTTGCGCATCGCCAATTTGACCAAACGTTTCGGTGATGTGGCCGCGGTGGACAACGTGTCCATCGACATCCACAAGGGCGAGATCTTCGCGCTGCTCGGTTCATCGGGCTGCGGCAAGTCGACGCTGTTGCGCATGCTCGCCGGTTTCGAGACGCCCACCGAGGGCAGCATCCACCTCGAAGGCGCCGAGATCGCCAAGCTGCCGCCTTACGAGCGGCCGATCAACATGATGTTCCAGTCGTACGCCTTGTTTCCGCACCTGACGGTGTGGGAGAACATCGCGTTCGGTCTCAAGCGCGACGGCATGGAAAAGAACGCCATCGCCGAACGCGTCGAGGCCATGCTGCAACTGGTGCAGCTCCAGGCCTACGCCAAGCGCAAGCCGCATCAGCTTTCCGGCGGTCAGCAACAACGCGTCGCGCTCGCGCGCAGCCTGGCCAAACGACCCAAGCTGCTGCTGCTCGACGAACCGCTCGGCGCGCTCGACAAGAAGCTGCGCGAACAGACCCAGTTCGAACTCGTCAACATCATCAAGGAAGTCGGCGTGACCTGCGTGATGGTCACCCACGACCAGGACGAGGCGATGACGATGGCCGACCGCATCGCGGTCATGAGCCAGGGCCAGTTCCTGCAGGTCGGCGTGCCCAACGAGATTTACGAAACGCCCAATTGCCTGTTCGTGGCCGACTTCATCGGCAACGTGAATCTGTTCAACGGCACGGTCGCGATCGACGAGCCCGACCATGTCATCATCGAAACGCCCGAATGCAAGCATTACGTGAGCCACGGCATCACCGGCTCGCGCGGCATGGAAGCCCATGTGGCCATCCGCCCCGAAAAAATCTGCCTGCAGACCACGGTGCCGAGCGTCGAACAGCGCGAATCCGCCGCCGAAGACGGCTTCAATTGCGTCCACGGCAGCATCACCGGCGTCGCGTATTTCGGCAGCTTCACCTTGTTCCACGTCCTGCTCGACGGCGGCCTGACGATCACGGTGTCGCACGAAAACTCCGCGCGCCATGAAGAGACCCAGCTCGCCCGCGGCCAGGAGGTCTATGCCTGGTGGGACGGCAGCGATGTCGTGGTGCTGACGCAGTGAGGCAGCGATGACTCCGACCAATTCGACGTCAAAGCGCCTGCGTTTCGGTCCCATCCGCTGGGGCCGGTTCGGCGTGGTCGCGGTGCCTTATCTCTGGCTCATCGCATTCTTTGCGGTGCCGTTCTTCATCGTCTTCAACATCAGCATTTCGGATTCCGACGGCATCCGTTACCAAGACCTGCTGACGTATGCCGACGGTTTCGTGCAATTGCGCATCAAGCTCGGCAATTACCTGTTCGTCGCCAGCGATCCGCTGTATTTCGACACCTATCTGTCGTCGGCGAAGTACGCGCTGATCACCACCCTGGTGTGCTTGTTCATCGGCTACCCGTTCGCGTATTTCATGGCGCGTTCGCCCGCGTCGTGGCGGCCGGCGCTGCTCATGCTCGTCATGCTGCCGTTCTGGACCAGCTTCCTGCTGCGCATCTATGCCTGGAAAGGATTGCTCGACGACAACGGGGTCATCAACAACATCCTGCTCGGCGCGCACCTGATCGATTCGCCGATCAAGATGATGCACACCGCGTTCTCGTTGACGATCGGCATGGTCTACGCCTATCTGCCGTTCATGATCCTGCCGCTGTATGCAAATCTGGTGAAGATGGATCTGCGTCTGCTCGAAGCCGCCGCCGATCTGGGCGCGCATCCCTGGACCGCGTTCTGGCGCATCACCGTGCCCTTGTCCAAGTCGGGGATCATCGCCGGGTCGATGCTGGTGTTCATCCCGTGCGTGGGTGAGTTCGTGATCCCGGAACTGCTCGGCGGTCCGCAGACCCTCATGATCGGCCGTGTGTTGTGGGACGAATTCTTCAGCAACAACGACTGGTCGATGGCCTCCACCGTGGCGGTCGTGATGATCATCCTGATCCTCGTGCCGCTCGCGATCTTCAACCGTTATCAGGCCGACGCGGCCGGCAGGGGAGGCTGAGATGCGCAGCAAACTCGGTCTTTCGTGGCTGGCCCTCGGCTACCTGTTTCTTTACCTGCCGATCTTCACCCTGATCGTCTTCTCGTTCAACGACTCGAAGATGGTCACGCTCTGGGGCGGCTTCACGGTCAAGTGGTATGGCGAGATCGTGCGCGACCGCGAGATCGTCGAAGGCTTCTTCCTGTCGTTGCGGGTGGCGCTGCTGACCGCGACCGCTTCGGTCGTGCTCGGCACCCTGGCCGCGTTCGCGATGGTGCGCTACCGCCGCTTCTTCGGCCGCACCGCGTTCTCCGGCATGATCAACGCGCCGCTCGTGATGCCCGAAGTGATCATCGGCTTGTCCTTGCTGCTGATGCTGGTCTCGACCCAGCGCGTGTTCGGCTTCCCCGAGCGCGGCATGATGACGATCTGGCTGGGCCACACCCTGCTCGGCATGGCCTATGCCGCGGTGGTCGTGCAATCGCGCCTGCTCGAACTCGAAAAGTCGCTCGAAGAAGCTGCCATGGACCTCGGCGCGCGGCCGTTCCAGGTGTTCTATCTGGTCACGCTGCCGATGATCGCGCAAGCCTTGCTCTCGGCCTGGTTGTTGACGTTCACGATCTCGCTCGACGATGTGGTGCTCTCGGCCTTCCTGTCCGGCCCGGGTTCCACGACGCTGCCGCAGGTCATCTTCTCGCGGGCGCGTCTGGGGCTGAACCCGACCGTGAACGCGGTCGCCACGATCATGGTCGCGGTGGTCTCGGTCGGCGTCATCTTCGGCAGCCTTTGGCTTGCACGCGCCGAGCGCCGTCGTGCCAAGGAGCAGGCCGACGCCTATCGCGACGTCATGGCGGTCCAAAACAAGCAGCCAGCCCGGCCTTGAGGTCGGACTCACCATCGCAACCCCGGTACACCCACGAAGGAGGAGCACGATGTTCAAGCCCAAGCAGATCGTCATGGCCCTAGGCCTTGCCCTGCCCACTCTCGCATTCGCACAGTCGAACGCCGACGTGCTCAAGGAACTCGACGCGCTCAAGGCGCGCATCAAGCAGCTCGAAGAACAGTTGCAGGCTCAGCCGGCCCCGGCGCCCGCGCCTTCCGGTGGTGTCGATCCGGCCGAATTCAATCGCATCTCGGTCAAGACCGAAGCGATGGAAGACAACCTCGAGGCCAGCGGCTTCAAGGGCCTCAAGATTTCGGGCTACATGGACCCGAGCTACATCTACAACAAGAACCAGAACCGCAGCGGCTTCCAGTTCCTGAACCGTGTCGAAGACGACGGCTACAACTACGACAATTCCTACTTCGGCGCGCTCGCGCTCGATTTCCTCAAGGAAACCGAAAGCGGTACGCGTTGGCACCTGACGCTCGCGCCCAATCGCGGCGTCGGTTCGGTGTTCGACACCAATTCGCCGGTGCAGGAAGCCACGGCCTCGATCCCGCTGACCGATTCCAAGACCCGCATGATCGTCGGCCAGATGCCGGACTGGAGCGGCTACGAATACCTGCAGCCCACGCTCAACAAACTGACCACCCACAACCTGCTGTTCGATTTCACGCTCCCGACCGCCTACACCGGCGCCGGCGTCGATGTGATCAGCGGCAAATGGGAAATCAAGGCGATGCTGGCCAACATGAACGCCAGCAAGAAGCAGCCCGGCAACCATAGCCCGGTGCTCGCGTATCGCGCCGACTATTCGAAGGGCGAGTTCAACGGCTTCGGCTTCGCAGGCGTGATCGGCAAGGCCGCCAACCTGCGCGCCGACGGCAACAACCCGGTGACGGGCGACGCCTACGACACGCGCGACACCTGGCTCAACCTGATCGAAGTCGATGGCTATTTCATCCGCGGCGATTGGACGGTCCAGGGCCAGGTGAGCTACGGCCAACAAAAGAAGGCGGCGATCACGGCCGACCCGGTGACGGGCGAATTGCGTGACGCGACCTGGTGGGGCGCGTCCGGGCTCGTGGCCTACAAGTTCGATCCGCGCTTCGAGGGCATCGTCCGCGCCGATTACATCAACAACAAGAAGAACGGCGGCGGCCTGCTCGGCTACACGGCGGCCGATGGTCGCAACGGCATCGGCCCCGACCCGCTCGGCGATCCGGAAGTCGGCGCCAATCGTTATGCGCTGACCCTGGGCGTGGGCTATCTGTTCAACCAGAACACCACCATCAAGGCCGAATATCGCTTTGACCGCGCCTCGCAAGCGGTGTTCGAAGACGTGAAGACCGGGGAGTTCAAGAAGGACAACCAGTTGATCGGTGTCTCGACGGTCGTGAGCTTCTGATCCACGACGGCGGCGTTGCGGCGTTTCATCGCGCCGCAACGCCGGTTGGCAGCACATGAAACTCATTCAATTTGCCCGGCAAGAGATTGCCGGCGAATCGTTTTCGCCGGCGCCCGAGCGCATCGTCGCGGGCGCGCCTGCGCAAACGGTCTGGAACCATTACACCGACCCGACTCAGCGCTTTTATGCCGGCATCTGGCAAGGCGAGCCGGGCGCGTGGCGCGTCGTCTACGCGCCGCACGAAGAAGAATTCTGCGTGCTGCTCGAAGGGCGGGTGCGCATCACCGGTGACGACGGCAGCGAACATCTGATCGAGGCGGGCGACGCTTTCGTCGTACCAGGCGGCTTCACCGGCGTCTGGGAGAACCTCACGCGAGTGCGCAAGCATTACGCGATCATGCAGCTCAAGGAGAACGACCATGAATGCGCGTGACCAACAATCCATCGACTGGCATGCCCGCGCCAAGACCATCGCGGCGACGGATGGTTTTGTGAAAATCCTGGCCGATGCCAAGACCGACAAGGTGCTGGGCTGCGCCATCATCGGACCCGAAGCCGGCAACCTGATCGCCGAGGTGGTTCTGGCGATGGAGTTCGGCGCCTCATCGGAAGATATCGCCCGCACCTGCCATTCGCATCCGACCTTGACAGAAGCGGTTCGCCAGGCGGCCATGGGTGTCGAAGGCTGGACGATGCAGATGTGACGGACCTTCTGCGCTAATCGCGTTTTCGTGCGTGGATTG
>CAXBRX010000140.1:0-8344 GCA_963977835.1 uncultured Derxia sp. | reverse complement strand
GCAAACGCCGGTATCGAGACCAAACTTTTGGAATGAAATGACCGAAGCGGAATTCGAATCACTTTGGAAGAACCTGGTAATGCGGGTGCACGGAACCGAAGGGCCTCCGTTGTCAAAGCAAGAGCGCCATTTCTACGCGGTGAATCTGCTGAGAGGCTCGGTTCCAAGAAGCGGGTTCATCGGCTACTTCGAGAATTGGTCCGGCCGGGAAATTGCTGATGCCTTCGAAGGACTCGCTGCGCTCAGGCTGCAGTCGGTTCTTGCTTTGCTGGAGAGGGCCTCACGCATTGTTTTTGAAGGCCGGCCTATCCCGATCGATTCCTCACCCATCGCGATCTTTCCAGACTCCTTGACCGAAGCGGAGTATGACCAGGCGTCCAAACAAATGGATGAGGCGCTTACCCCGATCGAGGTGGAGCTTTGCGAGTTGGATGAGCAAATCTGGGCCGCGCTTTGCGATCATGCGGACGCACATTTGGACCTTCGGTGCTGACCATGAAGCCAGGTCGCTCATCGCTTGAAGTTGCTGCAGGCAAGCTCATCTCGGCTGTGCAGCGTGAGTGGGGACAGGAGCTCGGAGAGCCTGCGTCGGCGCAATCGGAAGAGGTTATGAGCGCGTGTCACGGCCTTCTTCTCGCGGCTAAGGGCGGTTCGTTGGCGCCCGTCCTTGGCTCAAAGACGATTTCACAATTTCTCGGGGTCGAGTGGGTCGCCTCGCATCCGTCAGTCGCAACGGCAATTAGCGCGCTTGAAAGCGCCGCAAACCAACGCAACATCGACACCTCAAGCTCGTCAACACGTTCATGACCGCCACCTACACCCTCAACGACAAAGAGTTCGAATCCATTCTCAGACTCCAGGGCGCCAAGCGATACGAGCATCTGGTCTCGCGCGTGTCTGATTGGGAAGCCGTTTGGGGGCTGCGCGGTGATGATGGCTGGTGCGCGGCCGCCGATGGCGACGGGCATTCGGCATTTCCGATCTGGCCGCATCCGCGCTACGCGCAGTCTTGCGCCATCGGGGATTGGGGCGAGGGCGTGCCGACGGCGATTGCCGTCCAGGCGTTCGCCGATGAATGGCTGCCCAACATGGCGCAGGAAGGGCTGCTGATCGCCGTGTTCCCGACGCCGTCCGATGCGGCGGTGTTCGTTTCGCCGCTGCAATTGCAGGCCGCCTTGCGCGAGGCGCTCGATCAATACGAGTAACCGCGCCGCGCGCCCTCGATAACGCTTAGGCGTCAATCCGGCGCGCATGGCGCTTGGCCGTCGATGTCGTTCGCGTATCGTGCCGGCACACCACACTTGGAGGCACGCGATGGCATTGCAGATGTCGATGGTCTTGTTCCGGGAGTCGCCCACGCTGTCGGCCAGCGCGATTCAAGCCGCGTTGGCGGAGCATTGGCCCGATCTGCCCGCGCCTACCGAGACGAAGGAAGGAGACGGCACGATCTCCTTCGGCCTCGGCGATGTGGATGTCGTCCTCGGCGTCATGCCGGCGCCGGTGCCATGGTCGGACCTCGAAGGTCCGTGCGCCACGAGCGTGCTCTGGCCCGAGGCCGCGGCCGAGGTGCAAGCGCATCGCGTGCATGTGATCGTCACCGTGAGCGGCGAGCTCGATCCGATCGAATTGTCGACAGCGCTGACGCAAGCCACCGCGGCCGTCATGGCGAGTTCCGAGCTGGCCATCGGCGTGTTCTGGACCAACGCGGCCTTGCTCGCGCCCAAAGCCTTGTTCAACGACTTTGCGGCCGAGGTGTTGCCGCTCGGCCCGCCGATCCACATCTGGGTCGATTTTCGCGTGGGGCGCATCGACGAGTCGCACAGCGCGGGCTTCACCACGGGCATGGCGGCGCTCGGCCTGATGGAACTGGAGGCGCGGCACGCGCCCGAAAAGCCGAGCGAGCTGCACGAACGGTTCACTTCCATCGCCGAATATCTGCTCACGCAAGGGCCGGTCATCGGCGATGGCGATACGATAGGCACCAGCGAAGACGAGAAGATCCAGGTGGTCTATTCGCCGTCGGAATTCGGGATCGAAGGCGAGGTCATGCGCTTCGTCTACGCGGATGAGGAGGTGTAGCCCCCATGCAAGCCGAAGCGATCGTCCGCGAGTTCTGGCGGTTGATGGAAACGAACGATTTTCAGAGCGTCAAACAGGTGTTGGCCGACGACCTGGTCGTGGAATGGCCGCAGTCCAAGGAGCGCATTCGCGGCGCCGAAAATTTCGCGCGCATGAATGCCGAGTATCCGGCGCATGGCCGCTGGCGTTTTCGCATCAATCAATTGGTGGCAGACCGGAATCGCGTGGTCACGCAAGTGAGCGTCACCGATGGCACGCAATTGGCCGAGCCGATCTCGTTCTTCACCGTCGCGGGCGGCAAGATCGTGCATCTGCTCGAATATTGGCCCGAAGCCTTTGCGCCGGCCGACAATCGGCGCCATCTGGTCGAACCCATGGAGTGAGGCGTGAGGCTGCTGATCAGCGCCGCTCATTCGCGCGGCGGGGGCGTGCCTGGCTGCGCGGTGCTCGCTTCAACATCGTCGAGCGGATTCCATTCGAACCAATCATCGCCAAACAATTCCATTGGATGCTGGGTGCGCTCCGAGCCGTTGCCGCAGCGCAGATCGTTGGCGGCGCAGTATTTGTCGCAACCCCAGCAGGTGCGCTCGGGGTGTTGCGGATGGATCGGGAATTTTTTGGCCATGGCGGGGTTGCTGCGTGCCGCGAGCATAACGCCGTGCTGCGTCGCTCAATGCCAATCAAGCATGGCGCCTAAGGTCATAGAAAGCGAATCGTGGTTCTGAACAACAAACTCTGGAGCGCCTTGCGGCGGCTCATCACCGCGCTGATTCCGCGCAAGTCCGGCCTTGACGACGAGGGCGAACCGCCGCGTGGATGCATTACCTACAAGGTTCCGCGCGCGCCCGACGAAACACCGAGCGGGCTCATCTGCGATGACCCCAGGCGATTACAGCTCGCTTATGCCGCGATGGAGGCGCTCGACGACGACCGTCTCGACGAGGGCAGGCAACTGGTCGACCAATTGATCGCGACCTATCCCGATTGCCTGTGGGGCTACGAGCTTTACGACCGCTATCTGCAATGGTCGCGCGACGTTTACGCGCCCGAGAACCGCATCGACGTGGACGATTTTCTCAAGGAGTCGATCCGCAATCTCGAGCACATGCTGGTGCTCAACCCCAAAGACGAATGCGATGTGTATTTCGCTTGGGATGAGCATGACGGCCAGACGCTGCACTGGAGACTCGCCCAACTCCATTGCGACGCTGCCTGGGAAGCCGGCTCGCAACACGCAGCGCAGGCCGCGTTGGAGGAATGCCGCCGCCACCTGGCCGCATGGACGGCCGAGGACGGCAGCACGTTTCCCGCTCAATCCCAGCGCGTCTTGCAGGCCGAATACATCGAGGCCTTGTGCGCCAGCGCGGCCGACGCGTGGACCAAGACCGCCGGCCGTACGCCCACCGACGCCGAAAAGATGCCGGCGCTCGACGAAGGCGACATGGGTTACCTCAACGGCGAATTGCGTTGGCCGTGGAAAGCGGGGCTGGTGCCCAACATCACCTACCACCGCGTCGCCTGCGAAGACACAGCGCGCTTGCGTTTGACGCACGCTGTTCTGGAGGCCTTGGTCAACGGCCGTCGCAGTCGCGGCAAGCGGCTGCTCGATGTCCTGATCGCCACCTACCCCGATTGCATCTGGGGCTGCGAACTTTACGATCTCTACCTGGGCCGCGACGACAGCTACGCCACGCAAAAAGAGCGGGTGCGCAACTACGAGCGCATGCTGGTTTTGAATCCCGACGATGACGGCGGTGGCCCGGAAGGCTACTTCGAAGCCGACATTTGTATTCGTCAGAACCTCAAGAAAAGCGCGTGCAAAGCCGCGTGGGACGCGCCGACCGAACACGAAGCGCGGGCGATGCAAGCCATTTGCGTGCGCGAGATCGGGTTGGACGCGGACGACTCGAGTACCGAAGCCGTCGAAAGCGAAGACACCCTGTTGATGCTCGATTGCGCGGCCGTGATGACGGCCTGGGCCGAGGCCGGCGCGGGTGTGCCCAGCGATGACGACAAGCGTGCCGTGCGCGATCGGATGGAAGCCGCGAGCGTGAGGCCTTATCGCGTGCTCGAAGTGCTTGAATACGATATGGTGGCCGTGGAAATCGATGGCAAGCGCAAGGAGATTCTGGCCTTTGTCGACGACCTGGCGGTCGGCGATTTCGTGGGCGTGGATTTGTGTCGCCACGGCGTTTCCAAGATCGATCCTGACGAGGCCATGGCGATGTTGGCCGCACAAGGACAGGACCACGCGCCTGCCTACACCATCCGCACCATGCAACCGGCCGATTGGCCGAGCTACAAAGCCCTGCGCCTGCGCGCTTTGCGCGATGCGCCCGATGCCTTCGGCAGCACGCTCGCGGCCGAGTCGCCGCGCCCGGATTCGGCCTGGCAAGACCGCCTCGTCGCGGCCTCGGCTTCGGGGCATGATCTGCCCTTGTTCGCCCTGGCCGCAGACCTGCCCGTCGGGCTGCTCTGGGCCAAGACCGATGCCGTCGATGCCGAAGTGGTCAACCTGTTTCAGATGTGGGTCGCCCCCGAACATCGCGGCGCCGGTTGCGGACGGCTGCTGTTGGGCGAGGCCATCGCCTGGGCACGCGCGCGCGGCGCCGCATCCGTGCGGCTAGGTGTCACCATTGCGGACTCCGCAGCGTTTCGGCTATACACCACGCATGGGTTCACGCCCGTTGGTGCGGCGGAACCGCTGCGCGAAGGTTCTTCCTTGCTGGCCCAGACGATGCAATTGCGCCTCGACCCTGGCCGCGTTTGATGCTGAACTACTCTCATTGCCATGACCGACTTCGACACGATCAGTACCGACACCTGGACCATCGCACTCCCGAGCGATTGGGAGGACAAGGGCGAGGACGACGGCAGCACGCATTACTTCGAATCCGCCGACGGCAGCAAGGGCGTCTACCTGAACACCTGGTTTGTCGATGAGACCGACGACGAGACGCCGACGGAACTTGCCGAAATGTTCAGGGCCGTCGACATGGAGACGCTCGAGGAAATGGAAGACTGCTCGTGGCGCATCATGTCGGACGAAACCCAGGAACTTCCGGGCGCCACGATTTCGGTCACGGATGCGCTGGCCGAAGCGAGCACGTATCGCATCGTCGGCAAGATTCTGGTGCGCCCGCCCGTCGTCGTGCGCGCCGCTTTCCACGACTACGAATGCACGCAGTACGAAGAATCGCTCGCCTTCTTCGCACCGATCATTCAGTCCTTGAATTTTTCCGAGGGCGAAGACTGATCGGTGTGGAGTCGGCATTCAGATGCCAGGAGACCAAGCCATGTCGTTTCGCTTTTCGTTCAAGTGTGCGTCGCTGGGCGTGCTCGCCGTTGCAGCGCTGGCCGGATGCAGCACCGAACAAGCCTATGACACCGCACAGGACTGGCAGCGCCAGGGGTGCTGGATGATCAACGACGCGCAGGAGCGCTCGCGTTGCCTGGCGAGCACGAACCAGCGCTACGAGGATTACAAGAAGGAAACCGACGCGCTCAAGAAGCCGTGAGCCGCGCGACGTATTGCGCGCACCCGCGCGCCGCCACCACGCCGCTCGCCAAACACGCGGTCAGCAAATAACCGCCCGTCGGCGCTTCCCAATCGAGCATTTCGCCTGCGCAGAACACGCCGGGCAGGGCGCGCAGCATCAGGCCGTCATCGAGCGCGTCGAGCGCTACGCCGCCCGCGGTGCTGATGGCCTCGTCGAGCGGACGCGGAGCGACCAGGGTGATGGGCAGCGCCTTGATCGCGGCGGCCAGGCGTTCGGGGTCGTGCATGCCGTCGGCGCCGAGCACTTCGCGCAAGAGCGCGGTCTTGACGCCTTGCAAGCCCAGACGGCTGCGCAAATGGCTCGCCACCGAGCGCGAGCCGCGCGGGCGCGTCACTTCGGCATGCACGCGCTCGGCGCTGTGGTCGGGCAGCAGGTCCAGCGTGGGCACGGCGCGGCCGTCGCGTTCGATCGCATCGCGCAAGGCGGCCGCGTAGGCATAAACCAAACTGCCTTCGAGGCCGTGTTCGCTCAGCACGCATTCGCCGCGTCGGCGTTGGCCCGCAAAACTCAGTGCAATCGATTTGAGCGGCGCGCCTGCGTGTTGCGCGCGCAGGTGTTCGCTCCAAGGCGCATCGAACCCGCAATTGGCCGGCCGCAAGGGCGCGATGGAAACACCGCGCTCGGCCAGCAATGGCACCCAGGCGCCGTCCGAGCCCAGGCGTGCCCAACTGCCGCCGCCCAGCGCGAGGATGACGGCGCTGTGCGTGGCGGTGCGTTCGCCATCGGGCGTGGCAAAGCGCAGCACTTGCGCGGCCGGCTCGGCGTCGGCTGGCGCGGCCCAACCCAACCAGCGGTGCCGCGCATGCAAGCGCACGCCTAGCGCGCGCAGCCGACGCAACCAGGCGCGCAACAAAGGCGCGGCCTTCTTTTCCACCGGAAACACGCGGCCCGAGCTGCCGACGAAAGTCTCGATGCCCAGGCCCGCCGCCCAGGCGCGCGCGTCTTCGGGGCCGAAAGCGCGCAGCCAGGGTTCGACGCGTGCACGCGCCGACCCGAAGCGCGCGGCAAAGGCATCGAAGTCTTCGCTGTGCGTGAGGTTGAGGCCACCTTTGCCCGCGAGCAGGAACTTGCGGCCGACCGAGGGCATGGCGTCGTAAAGGTCCACGGCGACGCCCGCGCTGCCGAGCACTTCGGCGGCCATCAGGCCCGCGGGCCCGCCGCCGATGATGGCAATACAGGGAGTGGATGCATGCATGGGCCCCGGACTATAGCCCGAACCGCCGATCGCATAGCACTTTCGCCTCATGCGGTGCGCGCTGCACGGGCCATTGTCCCCAGAACACGCGCTTACGCAGCAGGGTCGGGTACGCGGATGCTTGAGGACTGTTCCCACTCACGTGGACGATCCGCATGCCTCCCATTGCGCCATCACTGCCGCTCGTCGGCGATCTCGCCGCCTGGTTCGACGGCGCCACCCGCCTGTACACCGTTGAGGTGCAGAACTTCTCCGGCCTCGAAGTCGAGTCCTTCACCGGCAAAGAGGTGTTGGGCGAGGGGTTCGAGTTTCGGGTGGTGTGTTTAAGCACCGACGCCGGCCTCGACATCACCCAACTGCTCGGCAAACAAGCCGTGCTCTCGATGCGCACGAGCGACGGTGGCCAGACCAAGCGCAGCGGCTACGTGCGCGAAGCCGCGGGTCTCGGCGCCGACGGCGGCCTCGCGCGCTATGAACTCGTGCTCGTCCCCAGCTGGTGGCAACTCACCCAACGGCGCAGCAACCGCCTGTTCGTCGAACGCACCGTCGCCCAGATCATCGAAGAAGTTCTCAGCGCCTACAGCGCCCGTCTCGACTGGCAATTCAGCGACGACGTCGCCGGCTTCCTTGAAGGTGCCCGTCCGCGCAGCCTGTGCTGCCAATACCGCGAGACCGACCACGACTTCCTCGCGCGCCTGCTCGCCGAAGAAGGCCTGGGCCTGCGCATCGAAGAACTCGACGCGAGCGAAGCCGGCGACGCCCCCGCCCACCGCGTCCTCCTCTTCGCCGACAGCACCGCGCTGCCCCAAGACGCCAGCAGCGCCAGCGGCGTGGGCGGGGCCGGCCTGCGCTACCACCGCGCCGACGCCCTCGAAGAACAAGACGCCATCACCGCCTTCGGCCCCTTGCGCCGCATCCAAGCGCGCGCCACCAGCCTCATCACCTGGGACTACGCCAACAAACGCCCCATCGTCGCCAGCCTCGGCGCCCTCACCCCCGCCGGCGCCGCCCCCGACATCGAACAACTCGACACCGCCAGCGCCTACGCCGCGGCCGATGCGGCGGACGCCGAACGCTATGTGCGCCTCATGCGCGAAGCCCAGGAAGCCAGCGAACACCGCCAGATCGGCGCCAGCAATGTGCGCACCCTGCGCCCCGGCACCTGGTTCGCCCTCACCGAAGCCGAACAGGCCGGCTTCGCCAGTCCCGGCACCCCGGCGCGCTACCTCGTCCTCGAAGTCCAGCACGCCGGCCTCAACAACCTCCCGCGCCCCGTCGCCGAGAGCGCCGCCGTCTTGCGCGCCGCCCACGCCCGCAGCCAGGACGCCCTTGGCGCCGCCCATAGCGGTGTGCTGCGTGACGACCCCGACGCCGCCGACCTCTTCGCCGCCGCCCAGGCGCGTGGCTACGCCAACCGCTTCATCACCCAAGCCCTCACCACCCCCTGGCGCCCCGCGCACACCCGCCTGCAAGCCAGCCCCCGCCTCGAAGGCCTGCAAATCGCCACCGT
>CAXBRX010000139.1:0-8409 GCA_963977835.1 uncultured Derxia sp. | reverse complement strand
GCCAGGCGTTCACCTTCTGCCTGCGCGAGGCGGTCGGATCCCGCGACGAGCTGCGCGCGATGCTCGACCGCCACGAGGACGCCCGCGCTGGAGGCCGGCCCGCCTGCGGCATCTACGTGGATTGCGTCGGCCGCGGCGAGGCGCTCTACGGCGAGCAGTGCGCGGCGTGCCACGGCAGCGACCTGAGCGGCGGCGGTGCCCCGGCTCTGGCTGGTGCTGACTTCCTCGGCTTCTGGGACAAGACCCCTGTGGCTGACCTGGTCGAAAAGATCCAGACGTCGATGCCTGCGAGCGCGCCCGGCAGCCTCACGCGCGCCCAGTCGGCTGGTGTCGACGCCGACGGGCATCTCGACCAAAGGCGCATCGCCGCGTTGGTGCTGGCAGCGCGCTGACCGCGCCGCCAGCCTCACAGAAAGGTGCGCGCGATGTCGAGGGTGGCGCGCTTGCCGATCGCGGAGAAATTCTCGTCCATCCATTGCTCGGCGCAATCGCGCCCGATGTCGCGCAAACGCGCAAGGAAGTCCCAGGCGGTCGTGTACTTGCTGGCTGCGCCGAAGGCACGCAATTGGTCTTCGGCCGCGATCATGTGCATGTAGATGCGCTGATAGCGGCGCGGATCGACGCGGTCTTCATCGAGCAGTCGTTGGACGAATTCGATCGATCGCATTTCGAGCATCAAGCTGGTGTTGAAACTGATCTCGTTGAGCCGGTCGATGATCTCGCTGGCCGCATCGGGCAATTCGTCGCGCACCAGCGGATTGATCTGAATCAGCAGGATGTCCTTGACCTTCGAGCATGTGCGCAGCGGAAACAACGGCGGATTGCCCGAATAGCCGCCGTCCCAGAAATGCTCGCCGTCGATCTCGGGCGCCTGGAACAAAAACGGCAGGCATGAGGAGGCCAGCAGCATGTCGGTCGTAAGTTCTTTTTCCGAAAAGATGCGCGGGCGCCCGGTGCGTACCGAGGTCGCGCAAATGCGCAGCTTGAACGGCGATTGCGCACGCAGGCGCTCGAAATCGATCAGGCCATCGAGCACATCGCGCAGCGGATTGGCATTGAACGGATTGAACTGGTAGGGCGACGCGACGCGCGTGAGCAGGTCGAATGCCACCACGGCAGGCGAACGGTCGAGCGCAAAGGCGCGCGCGAATTCGCCGAGACCCGCGGCCTCCATGAACCGCGTGCCGATCGAATTGGCGTTGCCGTCGATGGTCTGGCCGCCGAATCCGGAAGGCACGCTGATCGCGCGCCAATAGGCTTCGAGCGCGCGGCGCGCGCCCTCGGCCGGGTTCTTCGGATCAGACACCCAGCCATGCGCGAGCACCGCGGCATTCATTGCCCCCGCGCTGGCGCCCGTGATCGCATCGAAGCCCACGCGGCCGTCTTCGAGCAGGCGGTCGAGCACGCCCCAGGTGAAGGCGCCATGACTGCCGCCGCCTTGCAGGGCCAGATTGACCAGTCGCTGGCGGGTGCGCGTTGTGGATGCTTTGGTGGCCATCGATGTGCTTTCTTGGTTGTGCTTGCTTGGGCCCGCGGATCGGGCCTCAACGTTCTTCGCCGCGCAGGTCGCGCACCCGGGCTTCGAGCAAGGCCGGCGTGACGTCCTGCGCAGCGATCGGCGCGCCGACCGCGATCTCGATGCGCGAACGCACGCCGCGCCGCAGGCGCGATTCGATCGGACGCGAGAACGCCGCCCCGCCGTAACGTGAAAAGAACGACCCCCAGAGTCCGCGCAATGCCATCGGGTAGACCGGCACCGGCGTGCGTTCGACGATGTGCTGCACGCCAGGCCGAAACGGGTACAGATCGCCGTTGTCGGTGATGCGCCCTTCGGGAAAGATGCAGACCAGTTCGCCGTCACGCAAGGCGGCGTCGATCTGGTCGTTGGCGCGCGCGAGCATCGCGGCGTCTTCCTTGGCCGGCGCGATCGGGATCGCCTTGGCCATGCGGAAGAACCAGCTCATGAACGGGATGGAAAAAATGCGGTGGTACATCACGAAGCGGATCGGCCGCGGGCTCGCCCCCATGACCACGATCGCATCGACGAAGCTGACATGGTTGCAAGCGAGCACGGCCGCGCCCTCGGTCGGAATGCGGTCGGTATCGACACCGCGCACCCGGTACAAGGTATGGGTGAGCACCCAGGCCAGAAACCGCAGCAGGAATTCCGGCACCAGCCGATAGATGTAGAACGCGACCACCGCATTCATCACCGCGGTCACGAGAAACAACTCCGGGATCGACGCGCCGCCGTGCAGGAGCGCGGCCGACATCAACGAGGCCACGATCATGAACAAGGCATTGAGCACATTGTTGGCAGCGACGATGCGCGCGGTATGCGCACGATCGCAGCGCGACTGGATCAACGCGTACAAGGGCACCGAATACAAGCCGCCCGACAAGGCCAGCAAGGCCAGGTCGATCAGCACCCGCCATGCGCCGGGCGCGTGCAGAAATTGCGCAATGCCAACGTCGTGCAAGCGCACGAAGCCGCGCGATGAAAAATACAGATCGATCGCGAACACCGTCATGCCGATCGAGCCGAGCGGCACCAGGCCGATTTCGACTTTGCGTCCCGACAAGCGCTCGCACATCAAGGAGCCGATGCCGATGCCGATCGAGAACACGCCGAGCAGCAAGGTGACCACCGCCGGATCGCCGCCGAGCACATCCTTGGCAAACGGCGTAAAGCTGGTCAGAAAGATCGAGCCGAAGAACCACAGCCAGGAAATGCCGAGCAAGGCATTGAAGACCGCGACATGCTCGTGCGCGAGCTTGAGATTGCGCCAGGTCTCGCTGACTGGATTCGGGTGGATGCGCAAATGCGGATCGACCGACGGCGAAGCCGGAAGAAAAGCGGCCGCGAAGCGTCCGAGCACGGCCACGACCAGTACCGCGATGGCCGCGTACTTCGGCCCTTCGGGTCCGGAGCCGATCAGACTGCCGCCCACGATCGTGCCGGCCAGGATGGCGACGAAAGTGCCCATCTCGACCATGCCGTTGCCGCCGGTGATCTCCTGGGCATCGAGATGCTGGGGCAGATAGGCGTATTTGAGCGGGCCGAACACCGTCGAATGCAGGCCCATCAGGAACACGCAGACGTACAACAAGCCGGGGGCGTGGACGACGAAACCGAGCGCGGCCAAGGCCATGATGACGATTTCGGCTTCCTTGACTCGCCGCATGAGCCAGGCCTTGTCGAGCCGGTCGGCCAATTGGCCGCTGGTGGCCGAAAACAACAAAAACGGCGCGATGAACAACGCACCGATCAGAAAGCTCGCGACCTGTTCATCGACCCCGCCCCATTCGCGCGCCGCGTAGGTGGCGAGCAAGGTGAAGGAGAACTTGAAGATGTTGTCGTTCGCCGCGCCGAGGAATTGCACGAGGAACAAGGGCAGGAAGCGCCGTTGCGTGAGCAACTGGTACTGGTTGGCATGCGAACCACTCAACGGGAAGCTCCTCGCAAAGGCATGGCGCGCATGGTACAGAACTGGCGCCGCCGTATGGGTCACGCGTTCGCGGGTGTGGCGCTCACCCCAGAGGGTCGGTCATCAGATGCGCGGCATGCAAGCCGAGCGCATCGCCGCTCGCATAGGCCTGCCCGATGGTCCCGGGTCCGGCTGGCGAACCGAACCAATCGCCACACACGCCCAGGCGAGCCTTCGCATCCCACCAGAACGGCGCCGGATCGCCGCTCATGGCGATGGCATAGCGCCAACGGTGCACGGCGATGAAACTCGGCACCCGGCCCGCGGTGCGCGCAATGTGCTCGAACCGCTCGAACAATGCAGCGCGAACCGCTTCGGGCGCGGCATCGACCTGCGCGGCGCTCCAGGCCGGCGCGGCATGCACGACCCAGCGCTCGCCATCGGGCCGGCCGGGCTTGGCCGAATCGCGTGCGAGCCAGGCGATCAGGTCGTCGTCGGGCAAGGCCACGTCGTAAGGCACGGGAAGATGCTGCGGATAGGCCACGAGCAAGGTCCAGACCGGCGTCATGTCGATCGCGCCGGCCTGGGTCTGCAGCGCGGGCACTTCGGCGAGCAAGGGCACGGCCTGGCTCGCCGCGACCGCGACGATGGCGGTTTCGAACGGACCATCGAGGACGTCGCCGTGCAAGCCGCGCATTTCGACGAACCATTGCCCTTGCGCATCACGCACCAGCCGCCGCACATTCGCATCGACGACCAGATCGACACCGCGCGCGAGGTCATCGGCCAGGGCCTGCATCGAAGGCACCCCGACGAAACGAGCGCCGGCGATCCGCGTCACGCCGCCGGTGGCATCGAGATCGACGACGCGCGCGCGCCAGTCCATCGCCATGCCATTTTCGATCCAGTAGGCGAGTTGTTCGGAGAATGCGCCCGGCGCATCGTGAAAATCCTGGGCGCCATGATCGAAAGCGCCGGCTTCGGTCTCGCGCGTGCCGCAGCGCCCGCCCAGAACGCGTGCGCGCTCGAACACCCGCGGATGCAGGCCGGCGGCCAGCAATTGCTGGGCACAGGCGAGCCCCGCCATGCCGGCACCGATGACGGCAACACGCGGTTCTGCAGGTTGGGCGAGCGGGCGGGCGAACGTGCGCTGCATCGATCAATGGGCGCGACGCCCTCAGAGAAAACAAAAGCGCCGTCGGGCGCTGCTGAGTCGGGCCAGGTGCTGCAGGGCGGCCTGGAGGCGGCCGGCCGCGGTCGACGCGACGGCGCCCAGCGCCGCCGCGCGGATCGGGCTTCAGGCTTGCGGGCGCGCCTCGGCGACCGCCGATTCTTCCTGTTCGGGCCAGTCGCGGATGTAGGCCTTGAGCATCTTGTTCTCGAACGATTGCGCGTCGAGCACCGCCTTGGCGACGTCGTAGAACGAAATCACGCCGACCAGCGAACGGCCGTCCATGATCGGCAGATAACGCGTATGGCGCTCGAGCATGATGCGGCGCACTTCGTTGACGTCGGTATTGGGCGTGCAGGTGAGCGGATGGTCGTCCATCACCGAGCGCACGGTGATCGAGCCGACCGCGCCGTCGTTGCTGTGCAGGCGCTGGATGACTTCACGGAAGGTGAGCATGCCGGCCAGATCGCCGTATTCCATGACCACCAACGAGCCGATGTCCTGGGCCGCCATCGAGTGCACCGCACTCGCGAGCGTCGCATCGGGGGAGATCGTGAACAGCGCGTTGCCCTTCACCCGCAGAATGTCGCTGACTTTCATCGTGGTCTCCTTGGTCGCCCCTGGCGGCAAACCGTGTTCATCGACTCGGGCCGGCCCCAAAAAGCCGCCCACTTTTGAAAGGACGAGGCTAGCCGAACGACGCCGCGCCTGCAACCGGCAAACGCAAGCCGGTCTGACCGATCCGCGTCTTCATGCGTTCGCAAGCCGCCACCAGTTCGCGCGTCATGCCCGGTTCCCAGGCCGAATGGCCGCCATCGGGCACCACGACGTATTCGCAGCCCGACCAGCGCCGTTGCAGATCGTCCGCACTCATGATCGGGCAGACCATGTCGTAGCGGCCTTGGACGATGGCGCACGGCAAATGGACGATCCGGGTCAGATTGGTCAGCAACTCGCCTTCGGCCAAAAAGGCGCCGTGCAGCATGTAATGGCATTCGAGCCGGGCCAGACCGAGCGCGACCGCGTCGGCTTCCATGTGGGCGGCCGATTCAGCCGCCGCCGCGGGCAGCAGATTGGAGCAACTGCCTTCGTAATGGCCCCAGGCGCGCGCATGCGGCAGATGGATCTTGGGATCGGGGTCGAACAGCCGCCGGCCGTAGGCGGCCAGCAGATCGTCGCGCTCGGCCTCGGGGATCATCCGCGCAAACTGGCGCCAGGCCTCGGGAAACACATGCCGCATGCCGTGGATGAACCAGTCGATTTCGACGGCGCGCGCCAGGAAAATGCCGCGCAACACGAACCCCAGGCAGCGCTGCGGATGGGCTTCACCATACGCGAGCGCCAAGGTGCTGCCCCAGCTGCCGCCAAACACCAGCCAGCGCTCGATGCCGAGCATGGTGCGCAAGGCTTCGAGGTCGGCGACCAGATAGGCGGTGGTGTTTTCGCGCGTTTCGCCAAGCGGCGTCGAACGACCGGCGCCGCGCTGATCGAACAAGACGATGCGATAAAAGGACGGATCGAAGAATTGCCGATGCCGCGCGCTGCAACCGCCGCCGGGGCCCCCGTGCAGAAACACCACCGGAACTCCCTGCGGGTTGCCGCATTCTTCCCAATACAGGCTATGGCGATCGGACACCTGCAGCTGGCCGCTGCGGTGCGGTTCGATGGGCGGATACAAAGCGGAGCGGGCGGTCATGGGCTTGTGCGCATAAGCAACCAACGAAGCGCGATTATGAGCCATGCGCGAATCGGTTACGCTGCTGGATTGCCTTGATTGCAGACCCTTGCGGTCCGTTGCCATGCCCAAGTTCGATACCCTCGCCCTGCATGCGGGCTATGCGCCCGACCCGACCACCGGCGCGCGCGCCGTGCCGTTGTACATGAGCACCAGCTTCGTCTTCGACGATGCCGACCATGCCGCCGCCTTGTTCAACATGGAACGTTCGGGCCATGTGTATTCGCGCATTTCCAACCCCACGGTGGCGGTGTTCGAAGAACGCATGGCCGCGCTCGATGGCGGCGTCGCGGGCCTCGCGACCGCCTCGGGCCAGGCCGCGCTGCACCTCGCGCTCGCCACGCTCGGCGGCGCCGGCAGCCATGTGGTCGCCTCGACCGCCTTGTACGGCGGCAGCCACAACCTGCTCGCCTATACGCTCAAGCGTTTCGGCGTCGACACCACCTTCGTGCCGGCGCGCGACCTCGACGCCTGGCGCGCCGCGATCCGCCCCAACACCAAGGTGCTGTTCGGCGAATCGCTGGGCAACCCGGGCCTCGATGTGCTCGACATCCCGGCCCTGGCCGACATCGCCCATGCGGCCGGCGTGCCGCTGCTCGTCGATGCCACTTTCATGACCCCGGTGCTGCAACAACCGATCGCGCTCGGCGCGGATTTCGTCATGCATTCGGCCACTAAATTCTTGTCGGGCCATGGCACGGTGGTCGGCGGTGTGCTGATCGATGGCGGGCGTTTCGATTGGGAACGCTCGGGACGTTTTCCCGAACTGACCGAACCCTACGAAGGCTTTCATGGCATGGTGTTCAGCGAGGAAAGCACCGTGGGCGCCTTCGCCTTGCGCGCGCGCCGCGAAGGCTTGCGCGATTTCGGCGCTTGCATGGCCCCGATGACGGCTTTCCAGATCCTGCAAGGCATCGAGACCCTCGGCCTGCGCATGGAGCGCCATGTGGCCAATGCGCGCAAGGTCGTGGAATTTTTGCTCGCGCAACGCAATGTGGTGCGCATCGCCTATCCCGAACTCGACAGCCACCCCGACCACGCGCTGGCCCAACGCCTGTGCCCCAAAGGCTGCGGCTCGGTGTTCAGCTTCGAGATCGCGGGCGGCCGTGCGGCCGGACGCGCCTTCGTCGAAGCCTTGCAGACCTTCTCGCATCTGGCCAATGTCGGCGATGCGAAATCGCTCGTCATCCACCCGGCGTCGACCACGCATTTCCGCATGAGCGACGAAGCATTGGTTGCGGCCGGCATCGGCCAAGGCACGATCCGTTTGTCGATCGGCCTCGAAGACATCGACGACCTGCTCGAAGACCTCGCCCGCGGCCTGCGCGCCGCGCAAAAAGCCACCAAGGCCTGATCCCATGGAACTCATCGTTCAAGGCCGCCGCGCCTATGCCTACACCGGCGGCAAACCCTTCGACCCGCGCCTGCCTTGCGTGGTCTTCATCCACGGCGCCCAGCACGACCATTCGGTCTGGGGCCTGCAAACGCGCTGGTTGGCCCACCATGGCCATGGCGTGCTCGCCTTCGATCTGCCGGCACATGGCCGCAGCGAAGGCGTGCTGCGCGACGATGGCACCTACGGCCCGCTCGCCGACATCGAAACCGCGGCCGACTGGATCGCCGCCGCCCTCGACGCGGCCGGCGTGGTGCGCGCCTTCGTGGTCGGCCATAGCATGGGCTCCTTGATCGCGCTCGAGACCGCGGCCCGGCATCCGGCGCGCGTCGCGCGGCTGGCGCTGGTCGGCAGTGCGTATCCGATGAAGGTTTCCGACGCTCTGCTCGATGCGGCCCGCAACGACGAACCGCGCGCTTACGCGATGATCAATGCATGGTCGCACGCCACCATCGCCGCCAAGCCTTCGGCGCCTGCGCCCGGTTTCTGGCTGCATGGCGCGAACCTGCGCCTGATGGAACGCCAGCATCCCGGCGTGCTGCTCAATGATTTCACCGCGTGCAACGCTTACGCCCACGGCGAGGAAGCCGCCGCCGCGGTGCGCTGCCCGACACTCGCCGTGCTCGGCGGTGCCGATCTGATGACGCCCGTGAAAGCCGGCCGCGCGCTCGCCAGCAAGATC
>CAXBRX010000138.1:0-8443 GCA_963977835.1 uncultured Derxia sp. | reverse complement strand
CGGATGCCGGCTCGGCGTGACGATCTCGGTGGAAAAGCACATTCCGGCGGGCGGCGGCCTGGGCGGCGGGTCGTCGGATGCGGCCACCGTCTTGCTGGCGCTCAACCGGCTATGGCGCCTGGGTCTGACGCGCGCGCAATTGCAGGCGATCGGCCTGTCTTTGGGCGCCGATGTGCCGGTGTTCGTCGGCGGACGCAATGCGTTTGCCGAGGGCATCGGCGAACGGCTCGATCCGGTAGAGTTGCCCGACGCGCGGTATTTGCTCGTGCATCCTGGGGTTTCGGTGCCGACTGCGGCGATTTTCACGGACCCGGGTTTGACCAGAAATACGCCGCCCGTTAAAATTGCGAGCTTTTCCGGCGCCGTGGCGGACGAGTTTGGTCACAATGACCTCGAACGCGTGGCGGTGCGTCGGTTTGGGCAGGTGCAAGACGCACTTGCGTGGTTGAGCGAACTGGGGCTGTCGACCGGAACGCGCCCACGCATGAGCGGGTCCGGCGGGTGTTGTTTCCTGCCGGTCCAGGCCGGTTTCGTTGCGCCGGCGCCGCCATCGGGCATGACGGCATGGCTGGTCGAAGGACTGGTCGAGCATCCATTGTTCGCGTTGTGGCCCGAGTGATCGGCGCGGCGCAGGCAATACAAGGTTTCAACGCGTTCGGCCTCGGCCGGGCGTGACAACTCGAGTTTGGGGAGTCGCCAAGCTGGTTAAGGCACCGGATTTTGATTCCGGCATGCGAAGGTTCGAATCCTTCCTCCCCAGCCAACTTATCCCGTCAGGCGCTGCTTGACGGGTTTTTCTTTTGGACCGCGCGCCATGACGCACCCCGCCGAAAGCCTGATGGTCTTTACCGGCAACGCCAACCCCAGGCTCGCCGCCGAAGTCGCCCGCCATCTGAACATTCCCCTTGGTCGCATGACCGTCGGTCGTTTCTCCGACGGCGAAGTGATGGTCGAGATTCTGGAAAACGTCCGCGGCAAGGACGTGTTCATCCTGCAATCGACCTGCGCGCCGGCCAACGACACCCTGATGGAACTGCTGATCATGATCGACGCGCTGCGTCGTGCATCGGCAGGGCGCATCACCGCGGCGGTGCCGTATTTCGGTTATTCGCGCCAGGATCGCCGGCCGCGCTCGGCGCGCGTGGCGATCAGCGCCAAGGTCGTCGCCAACATGCTCGAAGCCGCGGGCGTCGACCGCGTGCTGACGATGGACTTGCATGCCGACCAGATCCAGGGCTTCTTCAACATCCCGGTCGACAACATCTATGCCGCGCCCATCCTGCTCGGCGACATCTGGAAGAAGAATTTCGAGAACCTGATGGTGGTGTCGCCCGACGTCGGTGGCGTGGTGCGCGCGCGTGCGCTGGCCAAGCGCCTCGAGTCCGACCTCGCCATCATCGACAAGCGCCGCCCCAAGGCGAATGTCTCGGAAGTGATGAACATCATCGGCGACGTGCGCGGCCGTACCTGCGTCATCATGGACGACATGGTCGATACCGCCGGTACGCTGTGCAAGGCGGCCCAGGCGCTCAAAGACCACGGCGCGGTGCGCGTGCTCGCGTATTGCACCCACCCGGTGTTGTCGGGCGGCGCGGTCGAACGCATTTCGAATTCGGCGCTCGACGAACTCGTCGTCACCGACACGATTCCGCTGCGCGAAGATGCCGCGCAATCGCCGCGCATCCGTCAGTTGTCGATCGCGAGCCTGTTGGCCGAGACCATCAGCCGCATCAGCAGATCCGATTCCGTGAGTTCCTTGTTCATCGAGTGACGCACGGGATCATTGCCCCGCCGAGCGCGGGTTTTTAACGCTGGCTGGCCTGGTCGCGGGCGCTGGCATGTTTGGAGTTGAAAAATGAAAGTTGAAGCTATCAGCCGTGCGCTGCAGGGAACGGGTGCGAGCCGCCGTCTGCGCCGTGACGGCAAGGTCCCGGGCATCGTCTACGGTGGCACCGACAAGCCGGTGAACATCGAACTCGATCACAACACGCTGTTCCATGCGATGCGCAAGGAAGTCTTCCATTCCTCGCTGCTCGACCTCGAAATCGACGGCAAGGCCGCCGGCCAAGTGCTGCTGCGCGACTTCCAGATGCACCCGTTCAAGCAGATCGTGCTGCACATCGATTTCCAGCGCGTCGACCCGAATGCCAAGCTGCACAAGAAGGTGCCGCTGCATTTCAAGAACCAGGAAAATTCCCCGGCGGTCAAGGGCTCGGGCGCGATCGTTTCGCACATCCGCACCGAAATCGACATCAAGTGCCTGCCGAAGGATCTGCCCGAGTTCATCGAAGTCGACCTGTCCGAACTCAAGGGCGGCGAAACCATGCACGTCTCGCAGATCAAGCTGCCGGCCGGTGTCGAAGCGGTGCTTCACCGCAATGAAGATCCGTCGGTGGCCGCGGCCGTCATCCCGCGTGGTGCCGTCGAAGCCGAAGCTGCGCCCGAAGCTGCTGCGCCCGCTGCCGCACCTGCGGCCGCCCCGGCCAAGGCTGCTGCCGCTCCGGCCAAGAAGTAATCAGCAGCGCGGCACGCCGCGCTCGCCGATCCGAAACCCCGCGCACGTCGCGGGGTTTTTCTTTGCGCTTTCGTCCCGCGAATTGGGTGTTTCGTCGCATGGCGATGGTGGCGCCAGCCATTGCGGGCCGAGAATCGACGCTTTCATCCCGAAAGGAGCTTCGATGACGCGCAAGCTTTCGACATTGGCCGCCACCGCGATGGTGGCCGCGGCCATGGCCGTGGGCGGCCTGGCGGCACCAGCCGCTGCCGCGCCGGCCAAACGCTACGATGTACGCGACTTCTTCCGCAATCCGGAGCGCAGCCGGTTCACGCTTTCGCCCGACGGCAAGATGCTGGCCTTCCTGGCCCCGTATGAAGGCCGGCGCAATCTGTTCGTGCAGCCCGTCGATGGCTCGGCACCGCCGCATGCCATCACGCGCGAAACCGCGCGCGATCTGCGCGGCTTTTTCTGGAAGGGCTCGGACCGCATCCTGTTCGCCAAGGATTTCGGCGGCGACGAAAACTTCCATGTGGTTGCAGCGCCCATCAATGGCAAGGCCGATGGTTCCGATGTGCGCGACCTGACGCCGTACGAAGGCGTGCGCGCGAGCATCGTCGACGACCTCAAGGATGATCCCCAGCATGTGCTGATCCAGCACAACAAGCGCGACCGCAAGGTGTTCGACGTCTATCGCGTCGATGTGAACACCGGCGCCGAGACCTTGATCGCCCAGAACCCCGGCAACATCGATGGTTGGCTGACCGACCATCATGGACGCCTGCGTGCCGCGGTGGCGACCGATGGCGTGAACAGCAGCCTGTTGTATCGCGACGATGAGTCCCAGCCGTTTCGCACCTTGCTGACGACCGATTTCCGCGAATCGGTGTCGCCGCAATTCTTCACCTTCGACGACAAGAAGCTCTACGTGGTTTCGAACCGCGGGCGTGACAAGGCTGCCGCTTTCATCTTCGATCCGGCGACCGCCAAGGAAGAAAGCCTGGTGTTCGAGAGCAAGGACGTCGATGTCGAAGGCTTGTCGTATTCGCGCAAGCGCAAGGTTCTGGTCTCGGCCGGGTACGTGACGGCCAAGCCCGAGATCCATTGGTTCGACCCGGTGTTCAAGGCCGCTTACGACGATGTGGTCAAGCAATTGCCCGGTTATGAAATCGATCTGCAAGGCGCCACCGACGACGAATCGCGCGTGATCGTCGCCGCCTACAACGATCGCACCCAGGGCGCGCGCTATGTGTACGACCTCGCTTCGAAGAAGCTCACCAAGCTCGGCGAGATCACGCCCTGGCTGGCCGAGGCCGACATGGCGCCGATGAAGCCGATCACCTACACCAGCCGCGATGGTCTGACCATCAACGGGTATCTGACCCTGCCGGTCGGCGTCGAGCCGAAGAATCTGCCGGTGGTCGTCAATCCGCACGGCGGACCGTGGGCGCGTGATGTCTGGGGCTACAACCCCGAGGTGCAATTCCTCGCCAACCGCGGTTATGCCGTGCTGCAAATGAACTTCCGCGGTTCGACCGGTTACGGCCGCAAGTTCTGGGAAGCCAGCTTCAAGCAATGGGGCGGCAGCATGCAAAACGACGTCACCGACGGCGTGCAATGGCTGGTCAAGCAAGGCATCGCCGACCCCAAGCGCATCGCGATCTACGGTGGCAGCTACGGCGGTTATGCCACGCTGGCGGGCATCACCTTCACGCCCGATCTGTATGCGGCCGCGGTCGATTATGTGGGCGTCGCCAATCTGTTCACCTTCATGAACACCATCCCGCCTTACTGGGAGCAATGGCGCAAGCAGATGTATGAAATGGTCGGCGATCCGGAAAAGGACAAGGACCTCATGCGTGCGCGTTCGCCGGTGTTCCATGTCGATCAGATCAAGACGCCTTTGTTCGTGGCCCAGGGCGCGCGCGATCCGCGCGTGAACAAGGCCGAGTCCGATCAGATCGTCGACGCCTTGAAGAAGCGCGGTGTCGAGGTCGAATACATGGTCAAGGACAACGAAGGCCACGGCTTCCATAACGAAGAGAACCGTTTCGCGTTCTACGGTGCGATGGAGACGTTCCTCGCCAAGCATCTGAAGCATTGAGCGCGGGGCGCGCAAAGCGCTCGCGGGCGGACTGGCTAGAATGCGGCCGGTCCGCCTTTTTCTTTTTTGGAGTGCCGCCATGAGCTTCGTGCGCATCTTCTTGGGTTTGCTGTGCGCTGTCGCAGCGCTGGCTGCCTGCGGCGGGCACGCCACGCCCGAGTACACGGCGGCCTTGCAGAACCCCGGCTATGGCACGGCGCCGGCCCCGGACGCCGGCCTGGCTGCGGCGCTCAAGACCGCCACCGATGCCAACAAGCGCGTGCTGGTCATTTTCGGCGCCGATTGGTGTCCCGATTGCCGCAAGCTGGGGGCGGATTTGAAGGTCGGCCGGCTCGCCGCGCTGCCGCAACAGGATTTCGTCGTCGTGAAGGTCGATGTCGGCAATTTCGATCGCAATCTCGCATTCACACATCGCTTCGGCGCTCCCTTGTCGGAAGGGATCCCGGCCGTGGCCATCATCGACGCGCAGGACCACATCACCCATGTGGCCAATGCGCGCGAGCTTGCCGCCGCGCTCGAGCAGCGTGACGCCAAGGTGATCGAGTACTTTGAACGCCTCAAACGCATGAGCTTCCGAGGCTGATTTTTTCTATGGCCAATATCCGTTTGATCGTCGGCCTGGGCAACCCGGGCGACGAGTATGAAGACACGCGGCACAACGCCGGCTTCTGGTTCGTCGAGGCGCTCGCGCGCGCGCACGGCGGCTCGCTCAAGCTCGAAAAAGGCTTTCAGGCGCGCACTGCCAAGCTCAACATCGCGGGCAAGCCGGTGTTTTTGTGCGAGCCGCAGACCTTCATGAACCGCTCGGGCATTTCGGTGGCGGGCCTCGCGAATTTCTACAAGATCACGCCCGAAGAAGTGCTCGTCGCGCATGACGAACTCGACTTTCTGCCGGGCACCGTGAAGATGAAGCAAGGCGGTTCGGCCGGCGGACACAACGGCTTGAAGGACATCCAGGCGCGCCTGGGTTCGCCCAATTTCTGGCGGCTGCGCCTGGGCATCGGCCATCCGCGCTCGCTCGCGCTGAACCAGGAAGTCGTCGATTTCGTCTTGCATCGCCCGAGCCGCGAGCATCAGGCGCAGATCGACGAGGCGATCGACAAGGCGCTGGGCATCGTCGACCTGATGGTGGACGGGCGCACCGACGTGGCAGTGCAAAAACTGCACAGCGCCTGAGATGGCCAAGCTCAATCGCGATCCGCTGCTCAAGCGCATCACCGCCGACCGTGCGCGCTGGCGCGCCCGGCTGCAAAGCTTTTCATTGCGTTTTCATGTGCTGCTCATCGTGGTGGCGACCGGTGGCTTTGCCGCGCTGGTGTCGCGGGTCTTGCTCGAATTCGGCATGACGCATCTGGGCACGCGCTACGCGGTGGTGGTGGCCGCGAGTTATGTCGCGTTTTGCGGGCTGGTCCGGCTTTGGATCGAGATCGTGCGGCGCAGTTTTGCCCCGCGCACCCAGGCCGCCCAACCGACGGGTAAAAGCAGCGACGTGCCCGATGTGTTGAGTGGAATGGTCAAGCTGCCGAGCGGCGGTGGCTCGGGGTCGGGCAGCGGCGCGGGTGCCTGGGCGCCGGGGCGCGGCGGCGATTTTGCGGGTGGCGGCGCGAGCGGCAGTTTTGAGGAGCCGGCCGCGCAAATGGCCATCGCCTCGTCGGTCGACGAAGATTCGCCCGGGCTGTTTTCAGGCGGCGGGTCGGGCGGATCAGGCAAATCCTCCTTCGATCTGGGCGATCTCGATGGCGATGCCGGCATCGCGTTGCTGGCGCTTTTTGCGCTGCTCGCGGTGCTCGCAAGTGCTGTGCTGGTGGTGTTGTGGATCGGGCCGGGCGTGCTCGTCGAGGCGGGGCTGGCGGCCTTCGTCACGACCGGCCTCGCGCGTCGGTCCATGTTCGAGGCCGAGGTGAGCTGGCTGCGCGTGGTCATCGCGAAGACCTGGTGGATCGCGGTATTGATCCTGATCGCCGCCGTCTGGGCCGGTACGGTCATCGAACAGACTTTGCCCGGCGTGCGCACCGCGGGCGAGGCGATCCGCTGGCTCATGGACTAGGCGGCGCCCGGCGGCCCCGCCGCGGGCGGCCAAGCCCGTACAATCGCGGCTTCCTTCGAAGACGAGAATCCCATGAGCCTCAAATGCGGCATCGTCGGTCTGCCCAATGTCGGCAAATCGACCCTGTTCAACGCCCTGACCAAAGCCGGCATCGCGGCCGAGAATTACCCGTTTTGCACCATCGAGCCGAATGTCGGCATCGTCGAGGTGCCCGACCCGCGCCTGGCCGCGTTGTCGGCGATCGTGAAGCCCGAGCGCATCCAGTCGGCGGTGGTCGAATTCGTCGACATCGCGGGCCTGGTGGCCGGCGCGAGCAAGGGCGAAGGCCTGGGCAATCAATTCCTCGCGCACATCCGCGAAACCGATGCGATCGTGAACGTGGTGCGCTGCTTCGAAGACCCGGACGTGATCCACGTCGCGGGCCGCGTCGATCCGATCTCGGACATCGAAGTCATCGAGACCGAGCTGTGCCTGGCCGACATGGCCACCGTCGAAAAGGCGCATCAGCGCTACGCCAAGGTCGCCAAGGCGGGCCAGGACAAAGAAGCCGCGCGCCTGGTGCCGGTGCTCGAGAAATGCCTGGCCGCGCTCAACGAAGGCAAGCCGATCCGCGCGCTCGATCTGTATGACGAGGAAAAGGCGCTGATCCAGCCTTTGTGCCTGATCACCGCCAAGCCTGCGATGTATGTGGGCAATGTGGACGAGCACGGGTTCGAGAACAACCCCTTCCTCGATCGGCTGCGTGACTACGCGGGCAAGCATGGCGCGCCCGTGGTCGCGATCTGCGCCAAGCTCGAAAGCGAAATCGCCGATCTCGACGAAGAAGAAAAGAAGATCTTCCTCGCCGACATGGGCATGGAAGAGCCGGGCCTCGACCGTCTGATCCGCGCCGGCTTCAAGCTGCTCGGCCTGCAGACCTATTTCACCGCCGGCGTGAAGGAAGTGCGCGCCTGGACCATCCATGCGGGCGACACCGCGCCGCAAGCCGCGGGCGTGATCCACACCGATTTCGAGAAGGGCTTCATCCGCGCCGAAGTCATCGCCTACGACGATTTCGTCGCTTTCAAGGGCGAAGCGGGCGCCAAGGAAAAAGGCAAGATGCGGCTCGAAGGCAAGGACTATGTGGTGCATGACGGGGATGTCATGCACTTCCGGTTCAACGTCTGATGCGCTGAAAAAATGGGGTAGGTGCTCGGATATTGGGGTAACGGCGGATCAAAATACCTTGATTTGCAGTAGCATTACCCCATTTCCTCCTGAACGGATGCATGCTGCATGCACTCCCTCTCGCCCGCTTACCTCGCCAAGCTGCGCTTCGATGCGCAACAACTTGCGACACTGCGCGCCCTGGGGGAGTACCGGGGCAAGCAACAGCTTTTTGTAGCCCAGTCGCCTGAGGTGTTGAGCGACC
The DNA here is from genome assembly GCA_963977835.1 of uncultured Derxia sp. GTDB lineage: Bacteria > Pseudomonadota > Gammaproteobacteria > Burkholderiales > Burkholderiaceae_E > CAXBRX01. The sequence continues at coordinate 387 of CAXBRX010000138.1, read as the reverse complement.
TGCGGCAAGTGGCCGTCGTCGAGTCCACCGAATCGTCGAACCGACTCGAGGGCGTGGTCGTTGCGGCCCACCGGCTCAAGTCGCTGGTGCTCAAGAATGCAACGCCGCAGAGTCGGTCCGAGCAAGAGGTGGCCGGCTATCGCGATGCCTTGGGCCTGATTCACGAAAGTGCCGAGCAGATGCCGTTTTCGGAGGGCACTGTCTTGCAGCTCCACGGCATGCTGTACCGCTACATGCCGCAGCCGGGCGGGCACTGGAAGGCGACAAACAACGACATCATCGAGCGCCACCCCGATGGCAGCGCGCGGGTCCGTTTTCGTCCGGTGGCCGCGCATTTGACGCCCATGGCGATGACCGATTTGATCGCGCGCTACCGCTTTGCGCTCG
>CAXBRX010000137.1:0-8453 GCA_963977835.1 uncultured Derxia sp. | reverse complement strand
CGTTGCGCCAGCCGGCCACAAGCCCGGACGAAGCGCGGCGTCTGGTACGCGCCTACACCGACCGGCTCGAATGGCAATCGGCCGCGCCGGGCTCGGCCGAAGCCGCGCGCGACCAGCGCGCCGGCATGGTTCTGGTGGCGCAAGTCATCAACGCGACCACGGCGGCGCAAAAGGAAACGGCGCGCAAACGTCTGCAAGGCTGGCGCGAGGATGTCGCGAGCCTGATGGCCAAGGCGGCGAGCTGAGATGGCGAGTTAAGGCTGCGGGCCAAGACCGGCGGGTGGTCGCCTTCGGGCGTCGGTATGCCTGTTTGTGTGGGCGCACACTTACTTGCATCGTGATTTGCGCTTGTGCTTTGCACAAATTCACATTTTCCGTATCGATTACGAGGCTTTCTTCCTTGATTCAATGCGCAATCGGCCTAAGATGCGCGGCATTCGTGGTGCGTTGCACAACGACGCATCCGCCGGCTGCCTGGTGCCATCCGCATTGGGCAGTGCCCCGATCCCGAAAGGCACGCCATGGATTCCTTGTATTCGCCCGTCCTTCCCGCCGCAGCCGCTCCCGCGCCGTCAGCGCGCATGCCCGTGGCCGATTTGCTGCCGCGCGCATTGGTCAAGGAATTGCACTCGGGGCATCCCGCCAAGCTGCTCGCGCATTTCCTCGCGCTCGGCGAAGACGATCGTTATCTGCGTTTCGGCCGGCCGATCAGCGACGAAGCGATCGCGCAATACGTCGAACGCATCGATTGGCAGAGCAGTGCGGTGTTCGGCGTGTTCGATGAAAGCCTGGGCCTGGTCGGTGTCGCCCATCTGGCCACCATCGACGAGGCGCCCGCCAATGCGCCGTCGCGCCGCTGCGCCGAATTCGGCGTGTCGGTGTTGCCGAGCGCACGCGGAAAAGGCGTGGGCACGCGCTTGTTCGATCGTTCGATCGTCCACGCCCGCAATGCCGGTATCGACACCTTCTACATGCAATGCCTCGCCAAAAACGCGCAAATGCTGCGTATTGCGCGCAAGGCCCGCATGCGCATCGAGATCGAATACGGCGAGGCCAATGCCTATCTGACCCTGCCCGAAGCGCATCTGGGCACCCACATCGCCGAGGCCTTCGAAGAACAATTGGCCGCTTTCGACCTGCGCCTCAAGAAGGAATTGCAGGCCGCCAACGACCGTTTGAGTGGTTTTTCTCGCGCCTTGTCGCAAGCCGCCTGACCCGCCGGCGCCGGAAAACTCCGGCGCCGCGGTTTCTTATTCCGGGCCAATCCGCCGCCCTGCCGCGCAATACATTCATATTCATGAATATCTGCGCATCTGCACGTCCAGCCGTCGAATAGATTTCGCAATGCCCTTCATCAAGTGTGGTTTGGGCCTCACGGTTTAGGATTCGTGTCTGCCTCGTTTCCGTTCACGCCCGCGCGTGTGTCATCGCCGCGGGCTGCTGGTATTCGGTGCGGCGGGCACTACAACAAATCCATTCAGGGACCGAAGACGACTGATGAAGCTCAACGACACCCCGCAAGCCCCTCTATTCAACGCCCCTGTCATGCTGGAAGCGCAGGACGTCAGCCGCGACGTGCTGCTCGAGAAGTACGCCAAGCAGGGCGAACAATCGGTCGATGAAATCCGCATGCGCGTGGCGCGTGCGCTGGCCGAGATCGAAAAGGACAAGGCCTATTGGGCCTCGGTCTTCCACCAAACCCAGGTCGACGGCTTCATCGCCGGTGGCCGCATCAATTCGGCGGCCGGCACCGATCTGCAAGCCACGCTGATCAATTGCTTCGTGCAACCGGTGGCCGACTCGGTCTCGGGCCTGCGCAACGGCAAGCCGGGCATTTATTTCGCGCTCCAGCAAGCGGCCGAGACCATGCGCCGCGGCGGCGGCGTCGGCTACGACTTTTCGCAGATCCGCCCCAAGGGCGCCTTCGTCAAAGGCACGCAAAGCGCGGCCAGCGGCCCGGTCTCGTACATGCGCGTGTTCGACCAAAGCTGCAGCACCGTCGAAAGCGCGGGCGCGCGCCGCGGCGCCCAGATGGGCGTGCTGCGCGTCGACCATCCCGATGTGATCGAATTCATCCATGCCAAGCGCGACGGTTCGCTCAAGAACTTCAACATGAGCGTGGGCGTGACCGACGACTTCATGCGCGCGGTCGAAGCCGACGGCGATTGGGAACTGGTGCACCAGGCCGAGCCCGGAGATTCCTTCCCCGGCGCCGCCTGCCGCGACGATGGTCAATGGACCTACCGCACCGTGCGTGCGCGCGATGTCTGGGCGCAGATCATGGAGAGCACCTACAACCATGCCGAACCCGGCGTGCTCTTCCTCGACCGCATCAACACCGACAACAACCTTTGGTACGCCGAGAAGATCGAGAGCACCAATCCGTGCGGTGAACAGCCGCTGCCCGATTACGGCTGTTGCGACCTCGGCTCGATCAATCTGTGCGGCTTCGTCGAGAACCCGTTCACCGAATTCGCGGTCTTCAATTTCGACCGTTTCGCGACCACCGTCGCGCATTCGATCCGCATGCTCGACAACGTGCTCGACGTGACCGTCTGGCCGCTCGAAGAACAAAAGAAGGAGGCGATGTCCAAGCGCCGCGTGGGCTTGGGCTTCACCGGCCTGGGCGATGCGCTGCCGATGCTCTGCCTGCCTTACGACTCGGTCGAAGGCCGCGCGATGGCGAGCAAGATCGCCGCCGCGATGCGCGATGCCGCTTATCGTTCGAGCGTCGAGCTGGCCAAGGAAAAGGGCGCCTTCCCCTTGTTCGACGCCGCCAAATATCTCGACGGCAAAAGCTTCGCCTCGCGCCTGCCCGATGACATCAAGGCGCTGATCCGCAAGCACGGCATCCGCAATTCGCATCTGCTTTCCATCGCCCCGACCGGCACCATCAGCCTGGCTTTCGCCGACAACGCGTCCAACGGCATCGAGCCGCCGTTCTCGTGGTGGTACACCCGCCGCAAGCGCGAACAAGACAACTCGATCCGCGAATACCGCGTCGAAGACCACGCCTATCGGCTGTTCCATGCGATCAACGGCGCCGATGCCGCGCTGCCGCCGTATTTCGTGACGGCGCTCGACATGGCCGCCGCCGACCACCTCGAAATGGTGGCCGCCGTTGCGCCCTACATCGACACCGCGATTTCCAAGACGGTGAACGTGCCCGAGGACTATCCGTTCGACGATTTCAAGCATCTGTATTTCGATGCCTGGAAGCGCGGCCTCAAGGGCATCACCACCTACCGCCCCAACAATGTGATCGGCGCGGTGCTGGTGGCCGAAGGCACGAAGAAGGAAGGCGCCAAGCCCGACGCGCCGGCCGAAGTGCCGACCATCCGCGAAGCCGACCGCCGTTTGCGCGTCGATGTCTCGATGAAGCCCGTGGTCGGCAGCCTCAAATGGCCCGATCGCCCCATCCTCGGCAAGGGCGCCGAAGGCTGGGTCAGCGAATACATCGAGCATCCGACCATGGGCTCGTTCGCGGTCTTCGTCTCGCACATCCGCAACGGCCATGTGACCCCGTTCGAAGTCTGGGTCAACGGCAGCGAACAACCGCGCGCGCTCGGCGCCCTCGCCAAGACCTTGTCGGTCGACATGCGCTCGCAAGACCGCGCCTGGCTGCGCCGCAAGGTCGAAGCGCTGATGAAGCTGCGCGGCGATGATTATTTCGACATGCCGATGCCGCCGACCGGCGAAATGCGCCGCATGCCGAGCCTGGTCGCGGGCTTCGCCAATCTCATCAAATGGCGGGTCGAACAACTCGGTGCCTGGGAAGACGACGGCAGCCCCGCGCCTTTGACCGACGCGCTGATGTTCAAGCGCGAGCCCAAGACCGGCACCGACGGCACGCTGTCCTGGACCGTCGATGTGCGCAACGAAGCGACCGGTGATGATTTCGTGCTCGGCCTCAAGGAACTCGACATGGGCGAGATCGAGACCGACAACGGCGCCGGCATGAGCCTGCGTCGGCCTTATTCGATGTGGCTCTCGGGCGAATACCCGCGCGTGCTCGACGGCGTGTGCAAGGTGCTGTCGATCGACATGCAGGTCATCGACCCGGCCTGGATCGGCCTCAAGCTGCGCAAGCTGTTGAGCTTCGGCGAGCCGCTCGGCGATTTCATGGCGCGCGTGCCCGGCCATGAAAAGATGCAGACCTATCCGAGCACGGTCGCCTATGTGGCCGCGCTGATCCTGCATCGCTACCAGGTGCTCGGCATCCTCGACGAAAAGGGCGCACCGCTCAATTCGATGGGCGTGCTCGATGTCTCGAAGGTCAAGCAATCGGAATCGCCGACCTTGCGCGGCAAGGTCTGCCCCGAATGCGGCAACCCGGCGCTCATCAAGAAAGACGGTTGCGAGTACTGCACCGCCTGCGGACACATCGGGTCTTGCGGTTGATGTGAAACCATGCGCGCCGCGGCAAGCGTCGCGGCGCAAGCACGATGTGTCTGGGAGCCCTCCGCAAGAGGGCTTCATTCTTCTGTGCCCACGCGTGGGCGCTGCGCCCCCACACCAAACCATCGATGACCAAATCAGCGCTCGAACGCGCGTTGCAAGAGAACGCCGGGAGGTACCACGACAAGCTCAAATCGGCGGACGCGAACACCGCGGAAATACGATGGGCTGTCGCAAGCGCGCCGCTGGCGCTGGAGCCATTCCGGATGGAACTCCTGGGCATGGCGCCGGGCAGGTTTCTCAAGAGCGCGCCCAAGAACATCGCGGCAGGCAGGCTGCGCTGCTGCTTTGATGCGCAGCAGAGAATCGTATCGACGACCGAGTACGCCGAACTCGACGACGCAGGCCAATGGCTGGTGTACCGAGAGTTCTATGAATACCTAGGCGCGCAAGTGCTGCGTTATTCGTACGGCAGTGCGGTCGACGGCATGCAGGACAGCCCGACATTGCAGAAAGTCGCCGCCATCGAATGCGATGCACAAGGGCGGACGACCGTCGTCAAAGAGATTTTCTTCAGGCGGCTCGAATATACCGAAACGAGCTACACGTATTGCGAGACCGGGATCGGCGAGATCAACATCCGCTGGCCCGAAACGGGCGCGGTCAGAACCATCACCGTCAAGCACGATCACGGCGCGATCAGCCTGCACGAAATCACGCCGGATGGCTTGGAACAGATCTACCCCGAGTGACCGGTATGCGCGAAAACACTAAACGGCTGGGTGATGCATGAGCGGAATTCCAAAGCAGGGACGCGGGTATCTGGTGCATGTGCTGGCCTTGTTCGCGGCCCTGGTGTTCGGGCTGCTCGGCAGCGCGGCGTGTGTTGCCGCACCGCAGGCGGCGACGGCCGGCGAGGTCAGGCGCGCGTTGATCGACCAGCTCGAACACGACGGCTATCTCGCGCCGCAGGCGGCTGAACAGGCGCGTGCGCGTTACCTCGGTGGCACCGAGGCCGTGGACGCCCAGCCTTCAGCCTGGACCCGCTACCTGTCGTGGACCAATTTCATCAAGGTCGTCGGCGTCATCTGCCTGCTGGTGGCTTTCGCGGGCGCCATCCGCCGCTTTGGCGACCGTTTGCGCTACTGGATCGCGCAGGTGCCTCGTGAGGTCTATCAGGCGGCGCTGCTTGCGCTGACCTTGTGCTGCAGCCTGTGGCCGCAGGCGATCTGGGCCGCGCAGGCGTATTACCTGGCCTTGTTCGGTGTGTTTGCCAATCTGTTGCTGCTCGGCTGGATCGTCGAAAGCCATCGCGCGATCTGGCGCTTCATCGCGCATTTGTGCCGCTTCGGTCCGCCGCCAGCCTCCTTGGTCGGTGCGCTCGGCGTGTTGTATTTCGGCGCGTTCGCGTTGTTGTACCAATCGCAGATTTTCGGCTTCTTCGCGGCCGTGTGTCTGTCGAGCGTGTTGAGCTTCGGCGTGTATTACCGGCCCGGCGTGCTCACGCTGTACTTCCACGACAAAGCCACCGCGGCGGTGGTGCTCGGGCATTTGCTCGTGCTCGCCGTCTACGCGGGCTTGAAGATCGCGGCGCAATTGCCGGCCACGGCCGGTCTGTTCGCGGCCGGGCTCGAGTATTATTGCACGATCGCGCTCGGCGTGGGCTTTCTGGTCGGCGCGTCGCCTTACTACAAGCGGCGTTCGGTCGGTGCTTATCTGGCCTTGTTCGCCGTCGTGTTGTGCGCGGCCGTCGCGGGCTATTTCCTGTTCGACCTCAAGGTCATCGGCAGCATCGTCTGCTGCTTCGCCGTGTTGCTCGCGCTCGAATGGATCGGCTACTTCAGCTACCGCATCAACTTCATCGTCGGCACCTTCGTGATGGGCATGGTGCTGTTCGCCGGCGCCTTGCTGCTCGAACGTTACGCCAGCTTTTTCGTGTTGCGCCTGGCCTAATCGACGCAAACAGCGGGCAGAGTTCCCACTAGCGCGGTCATGCGCATTCAGCTGAGAATGCCTGCATGGAGACGACGCAGAAAATACTCAAGCTCATCGCGGACGAAACCGGCTTTCCTTTCGTCGCCGGTTCATTGCAAAAAATCCTGTCGCTCACCGGCGCCGACGCCACCAGCACCCGCGACCTTGTCGATGCGATCCTCGATCACATCGCCCTGACCGAGCGTTTGTTGAAGATCGCCAATTCGGTCTCGGTCTCGCGTGGCGGGCCTTCGGTGGGCACGGTCAATGGCGCGGTGCTCATCACCGGTTTCGACGCCGTGCGCGCGATCAGCACTGCCTTGCTCGCCTTGCAAGGCTTCGAGCGCTACGGCAATCGCGCGCGCTGGCTGCCTGAATTCAAGGTGGCGCTGCTCGCGTCGCAAGTAGCGCGCAAGATGGCCGCGCGTTCAGGCTTTGGCGTGGCCGAAGATTGCGCGACCGCGGCTTTGTTTCGGGGTGTCGGGCGCATCCTGGCCGCGGCGGTCGCCGTCGACGAGACCGATGCGGTGCGCGATGCGAGCGCGGCCCAGGCGCAATCGCAAGAAGCTGCGGCACGCACGCATTTCGGCATGAGTTATGCCGCGATCACGCGCAAGGCTTTGCAGGCCTGGAATCTGCCGGTCGTGCTGCAAGAGCGCGCCGCGCCCGCGGAATCGGTCGGTCGCCGCGGCGAACCGGAGCCCGAAGACTGGGTGCAGCGCATGTCGTCGCTCGCGTATGCGATGGCCGAGACCGCCGACTATCCGCCCGAGTTGCGCGAGCGCCGCTTGCAACGCGTCAACGACGAATACCGCGATCTCGCGCAAGACTCGACCGAGGCAGCGACCGCCTTGCTCGCCGGCGCGCTGCACGAGGTGCAGAAGATTCTGTCCATCATCGAGCCCGATCTCGAGGTCGGCACGGCCACGCTCGCGCCCGCCGTGCCGAGTGCGCCCGAGTCTTTCCCCGAAGCGCCGGCATTGGACCCGGCAGCCCGCGCCATCTGTCTGACGCGCGCGGTCGGCGAGATGGCGACCGTGATGAGCAAATCGCCCGATCTCGACAAGATCGTGCCCATCGTGCTCGAGTCCGTCGTGCGTGGTCTGGCGGCCAAGCGCGCCTTGTTCTTGCTGCCCAACCGCGCTTTCGCCACTTACGAAGCGCGCTTCGCGCATGGCGCGTCGGACGAATTGATGCGGCATTTCCGCCTCGATGCGATGCGCGCGACGACGATCTTTCATGTCGCGATGGCGTCGGGCAATGATCTGTTCATCAGCGATGCCGAAGACGCCAAGGTCCAGGCCAAACTGCCGCCGTGGTTCCGCGAGCATTTCGGCGCGGTGAAAAGTTTTTCGCTGATGCCTTTGAGCGCCGAGAAGAACATGCGTGCGCTCATCTATGTCGACTTCGGCGATCGCGTGGCCGAAATGCCGTCGCCCGATGTCATACAGGCTTTGCGCGCGCTCAAGCAACAGACCCAGCTCGCGCTGCATCTGGTGGCCAAGGTCTGACGCGTTGGCCGCGCCTCACTCGGCGCTGTTCAGCATCTCGATGAAGGCCGCGCTCGCGGCCGTGGGCACGCGCGCCGGATGGCGCACCCAATAGCATTGGCGCTTGAGGGCACCGAGCCGGGTCGGCAAAGGCAGCAGCTCGCCGCGCGCGAGCATGTCGGCCACGACCCAGCGCGACAAGCAGGCGATGCCCAAGCCCGCCGCGGCCGCATGCTTGATGGCTTCCGAACTGCCAAGCTCGATGCTGCGCGCGTAGACGCCCAGGCGCGGCAACAACAACTGATCGGTGGTCTCGCGCGTGCCCGAACTCGGCTCGCGCAACAGCCAGGTGGCGCGCCGCAAGGCCGCGATGCCGAGTGGCGCACGCGCGGCTTCCTGAGCCAAGGCGCTGCCCGGTGCGCCGACGATGAGCATTTCGTCTTCGCGCCAAGGATGCATCTCGACGCCCGGCGCATGGCTCGGCCCTTCGACGACGCCGATGTCGATCTCGAGCTCGGCCACCGCGCGGCAGATTTCGGTCGTGTTGCCGATGCGCACCGCGCAATGCCAACTGTTGGGTCCGTCCGCGAC
>CAXBRX010000136.1:0-8465 GCA_963977835.1 uncultured Derxia sp. | reverse complement strand
CCTGGTTTGATCACGGCATCATTCTTTTCCGCGATCAGCAATTGAGCGAAGACCAGCAGGTGGACTTTGCCCGTCGCTTTGGCGAGCTGGGCAAGGTGTTGCACCAGCATGGCGGTGGTTCAGCCCATCACCCCTGCGTGATGTTCATCTCCAACATCCGCGAGAACGGCCAGCTGATCGGTGCGCTGCCCGATGGCGAGATGATGTTCCATTCCGATCAGTGCTACATGCAGCGACCCAGTGCCGCAGCGATGCTGTATGGCATCGAGCTGCCATCCAGGGGCGGCAATACCATTTTCGCCAACATGTATGCCGCCTGGGACAGCCTGCCGCAGTCCTTGCGCCAACAGCTCGAACATAGCCGTGCGGTCAATGTGTACGACTACGACAACGCCGCCACCCAGCGCAGCGAATCGGTGCGTGCCGATGCGCCGCGCGCCACGCCATGACCCGCGCGCCCAGCCTGCGTCTGCGCCTGATGGCCTGGCTGTTGTTGCCGCTCGCGGTGTTCACGCTCGCGAGCGGTTATTACACCTGGCGCAACGCCTCGGCGCTGGCCGACCAGGCGCAAGACCATGATCTGCTTTCGTCGGCGCGCATCCTTGCTTCGCAATTGCACTGGAACGAAGGCGTGATCGAAGCCTCGGTGCCGCCGGTGGCGCTGAGCCTGTTCGACACCAGCCAGCGCGACCGCGTCTATTTGCGCATCGCGACCGCCGACGGGCATCTGCTGTACGGCCAGCCCGATCTGGCGCTGCCCGCGGCGCCCACCGGGCGCAACGCGCAACACGACGCACCGATCGGCTACGACACCGTCTTCGAAGGCGAACCGGTGCGCGCGATGCGCGTGCGCCGCGCGATGTACGACGCCGGCCGCACCGAGACGGTGGAAGTGGTGGTCGCCAAGACCACGCACAGCCACGCGACCATGCTCAGCGAATTGCTCTGGCCGGCCGCGATCCGCCAGGCGATCACGATCGGGCTCGCACTCGCGCTGGTGGTGGTGGGCCTGACGATGGAATTGCGGCCGCTCGCGCGCCTGAACGCCGCGCTCGCCGCGGCCGATCCTCAGCATCCCGCGCCTTTGCGCGCGCCCGGATTGCAGCATGAATTGCTACCGATGGTGGACACCATCAACCGCTTCATCAGTCGCATGAGCGCCTATGCCGGCGCGCAACGGCGCTTCATCGCCAATGCCGCGCATCAATTGCGCACGCCGCTCGCGTTGCAGGCTTCGCAGATCGAATACGCGGTCTATGCGCGGCGCCACAAACAGGATTGGCAGACCCGCCGCGCCGACATGGACGATCTGCTCGGCGCCTTGGGCGCGAGCAACCGGCATCTGGTCGACCTGACCAACAAGCTGTTGCTGCTGGCCCAGGCCGAAGACGCGGGCGGCAGCCCGCCGGCCGCGCCCGTCGATCTGGCCGCGACCGCCTTGCGCGTGGTCGAGCGGCTTTCGCCGCTGGCTGATCAACGCCGCATCGACCTCGGGTATGAAGCCGCCGACGCGCCGCCCTGGGTGCTGGTGCAGCCCGCGTTGCTCGAAGCGCTGGTCAGCAATCTGCTCGACAACGCGTTGCGCTATACGCAAGAAGGCGGGCGCGTGACGGTGCGCGTGCAGCCCGAGGCCGACGCGCAGGTGCGCCTCGAAGTCGAAGACGACGGCCCCGGCATCGCGCCCGAAGCGCGCGAGCGCGTGTTCGAGCGGTTTTACCGCGTCGCGAAAGACACCGAAGGCTCGGGACTCGGTCTGGCCATCGTGCGCGAGATCGCCACCGGCTGCGGCGCGCGCATCGCGCTCGAACACCAGATTTGCGAGGGCCGCGGCCTGCGCGTGACGGTGGTGTTTGCCGGTGTGGCAGCGGCCGCCACCGCCAGCGCGCCGACACTCAACGCGCGTTGACTTTCAACTCGCGCGCCCAGGTGCGTGCGGCTTCGTCGAGTACGGCGCGCTTCTCGGCGCTGACCTTGGTGCGCAATTGCGCGAGCGTCTGCCGGTCGTCCGCGCACGCGGCGTCTTGCAAGCGGCGGCCGAATTTGCGCTTGAGCACGCAATCGAATTCATAAGCGCCCATCGCGTCGGCATAGGCATCGTCGACGGCCTCGGGCAAGTCGGACGCATAACGCGCGACGAGCGAGGCCGAGAGCGCGCGATAGCCGGGATCGACACGGCCGACCTCATGGTTGTAGCGCACCGCGTCCTTGAGTGCGGCGAAGGCCGCCGGCTGTTTGCGGATGTTGGGAATGCCCGCGGTCTGCGTGGTTTGCGAAACCCCGTCGCTGGTTTCTTCGGTGATGGTCCAGCCCGAATCACCGGTCAAGGCTTCTTGCTGGCAGACCAGCCGGTTGTTCGATTCGGCGGCGAGTTCACGCAAGGCATCGAGATCGTTTTGCGCCGCGGCCTTCAACGCGCCGGCTTTCCAGGCTTTGTAATCGGCGGCCTGCTTGTGGCCGATCAGTACATCGCAATCGTCGAGTTCAAGGCTGGCGGCCAGGGTTTGCGCGCCGTAAGTGGCGCAGACGAAGGTGATGCAGGCAAGAAAGAAGTGATGCGTGGTGCGCTTCATGGCGGCGTCTGGCGGGTCGGTGCCCGCGTAATTTGGAGGAAACGAAACTCTACGCGACTTGCCCGGGTGACCCCGAAACGCTTACGCTGCGCCGCTCGTACACCCAGGAGTATTCATGTCCACGTCGCAAAAGATCCTCGTCATCCTTCATGCCGCGCCTTACGGCAGCGAACGTTGTTTGTCCGCCTTGCGCGTGGCCAACGCCCTGGCCGGGCTCGATGCGCCCCAGACCGCGGAAGTGCGCGTGTTCCTGATGTCGGACGCGACCGTGCTCGCGCTGCCGAACCAGCGCGATGGCAACACCAACGGCTTGCAGACCATGGTCGAGGAATTGGTCGCGCGCAAAGTGCCCATCACCGTGTGCCGCACTTGCGCGCTCGCGCGTGGCCTGGCCGAACTCCCGCTCATCGAAGGCACGCGCATCGGCACCCTGGCCGAGCTTGCGCAATCGACTTTGTGGGCCGACAAGGTGCTGAGCTTCTAAGCATCGGCGCGCGGCGCGCTACTCCTCGAAGCCATTGCACCATTTGTTGCGCGAATTCGAGAGCGTGTCGCCGCAGACGGCCTTCACCGCCCGCATGTTGAATTTGCGATTGTGGCAACGGTCGAGATACGCGTCGTAGGCGTCGCGCAATTGTTCGCGCTCTTTCTCGAGCCGCGCACCGACTTTGTTCAATTGCACGTTCTGCCGGTTGTACGCGTCGATCCGATTGTTGAGATGGGCGAGGTTGGCGCGGGCTGAACCGTTGTCGGTGTTCTTGTAGCCCATGCTGGTCATGTTGTTGACCAATTGCACTTGCGCATCGACGAGCATTTGTTCGGTGTCGATCGAATCGCTTTCCTCATCCAAGGCTTTGCGCCGCTCTTTGTAGTCGTCCGCGCGCTGTTCGTAGGCCTGCTCGCGGCGCGTGAAATCGGCCGAGTCGTCGTAGCAGGCGCGCGCCGCGGCGAGTTGTTCCGACGTGGCCGGCGTGGGCTCGGGCGGCGCATTGCGGCGCGCGTATTCGGCTTGCAGGCTGGCGTTGGTGCTGGCCAAACGGCGTTTGATCGCGCTGGCGTACTCGGCGCGGCTTTGCGCATCAAGCTGGGAGTTGGCGGCCAGGCTTGCATCCACACGCAGATTGGTCTGGCCGAGATCGGAAAACGCCAGTTCGCCTTGCGCGGCCAGTTTGCCGATGGCCGTGGCGAGCGCATCGGCAAACCGATCGGGGCTTTGCAGATCGGCCGGCGCGTCGTAACGCATGCGCGCATAGCCGGTGGTGAGCAGCAATTGCACGGCCTTCTCGTGGCCCGCGCCGCTCAAGTAATCGACGAAATCGTCTTCGTCCGCGTGGGGCACCTGGGCCCAGGCCCAGACCGCATCGCGCACCGCCTTGACGTTCGGAAAATGATCGATGAGGTCGTTCATGATGCCGGACATGCCGTCCGAATTGAGCTTGGCCAGCACTTGCGGCGGTGCGCTTTCAAGCTTGGGCAACAGCTTGACGATGGCATTCGGGCCATCGGGCGAACCGCAAGGCATGGGCGCGAGCTGGCGATAGAACATGTAGGCCACGCCGGCTGGTGAATCGAGGTTGGGCAACTTCCCGTTCTCGGCCAGCAAACCGAGGTTCAAGGTGGCATAAGTGCCGCGCAGACGGTACCCCCATTCGATCAGCGTGCGGCCTTCTTCGATCTGTTCCTTGGTGGCCCCGGCACGGGTGATCAGGTCGTAGCCGAGCTCGGCCATTGCGCCTGCATGCGCCCCGACATCGATCGCGCGGCGCAGCGCGCTTTCCCAGGTCTTGCGGTCGCCTTCGAGTTCTTTCTTGAGCAAGGCGTACAGGAAGAGACCTTGCGGATCATTCTTCTCGGCCGCAGCCTTGTACAAGGCCATGGCCTTGGTCTTGTCGACCGGCACTTCCTTGCCGCCGTCGAATTCATAGATGCGCCCTTGCAAGGCGAGCGCCAAGCCCGAGCCTTGGTCGGCCGCTTGTTTGTAATAGTCGAGCGCCTTGAGTTTGCTGACTTGAAATCCGCCGCCGCCGTATTGGGCCAGCAAGCCTTGGATGATCAAGGCCGTCTGCTTGTCCGCGGCATTCGCGGTGGCCGATTGCAGGAGTTGACTGGCCTTGTCGGCCGCGGCGCGCTCATTGAAGCCGCCATTGCATTGAAAGCCCTGGACCAGATGCCCCTCGCTCGCAAAGCTCGGCGACGCGGAAAGCCCTTTGACCAGATAGTCGAGCGCAACGGCATTGTCTTGCCCGAACGAAAGCGCCGCGACGAAGGCGACCGCCTGCGGATCGCCCTGATCGGCCAGCGCGCGCAAGGCGTTGAACTTCGTCTGGGCGTCGGCCACCTTGCCACGCGCCGACAGCTCCAGAAATAGCGTTTGCGCATCGGACTTGTCCGGCGCGGCGGCGTTGGCAGCGGGTTGGCCGGCGGCGAGGGCGCCGGTGTGCAACAGCATGAAGACGAGCCAGGACGCGAAGGCCCGGCCAAGGAAGCGGCGTGCGGACATGAAACACTCGAACGGTCGGAAGGTGAACAGGCGGCCGGCGCAGCGCCGATGACGACGCATGTTAGGGGCGAGGCGCGATGCGCGCCTGTGATGGGTTTCACAATGGCAGCGCCTGCGCTGGCGCAAACCGTGTGCCGGCAAGCCGTGAAGCGGCTGAAATAGTTGGCAACGCCTTTGCAGCGCGCGCGAAGCAACGACGCGACACCGGGACTGCTTAAAAATTGGGCGCCGGGTTAGGCTGCTGCACGATCGCTTTCCCGCCTTCCGCTCCCGGACCCACACCAATGAAAACCACCTCCGTGCGTTGCCTGCGTCGCGTTCTTCCCCTTGTGCTCGGTCTCGCCCTCGCGGGCTGCGGAGGCGGTGGCGGCGGAACGAACCCCGGTGACACCAACCCCGGCACTGGCACGCCACCCACGGCCGGCACCGGCACCGCCGCGACCCTGGCCGCGCGCATGGGCCGGCCCAACCGCTTCATGGTGGGCCTGGGCGGCAATGTGGAAACTAGCACCATGCAGGCCCAGGGCCTCACGCCCGACATCCACGAGCGCTACCTGGTGGGCGCGGGCGGCAGCTACGACTGGCCGAGCTGGAACTCGCCCGCAGGCGCCTATGTGAACGTGGTGGCGGCCGAGGCCGATACGGTCGGCGCGGTGCCGATGTTCACCTTGTATCAAATGGCGAGCAACGGCGACGGCAATCTGGCTGGCCTGGCCAACACCACTTTCATGAGCGCGTATTGGTCGAACGTGGTGTTGATGTTTCAGCGCCTCGCGATCTACAACAAACCCGCGCTCGTGAATTTCGAGCCCGACTTCTGGGGCTATGCCGAGCGCCAGGCCACCAACAGCGACCCGACCAAGCTGTTTGCCTACGTCAACATCACGCCCGATTGCGCGAGCCTGCCCAACGATGTCACCGGCGTGGCCGCATGCCTGGTGCGCATCGCGCGCAAATACGCGCCCAAGGCCGTGGTCGGCTTCTCGCCTTCGTCATGGGGCGGCAATTCCACCGCGGAGGTGGTCAGCTTCATGAACCAGGTGGGCGCGGCGCAGGCCGACATCGTCGTCGTGCAAACCCTGGACCGCGATGCCGGCTGCTTCGAAGCGCAGACCGAGTCCGATTGCCAGCGCGGCGGCGGCCCGTGGTACTGGGACGAAACCAATCAGACCCATCCCAACTTCCACGACCATCTGCAAGAAGCGCTCGCTTATCACCAAGGCATCGGCGGCCTGCCGCTGGTCTGGTGGCAAACGCCCATGGGCGTGCCTTCGGGCAGCTACGGCAGCGCCAACCATTGGCGCGACAACCGCGAGCATTACTTCCTGACCCATGCGAGCGAACTCACCGCCGTCGGCGGCCTGGGCATCGTGTTCGGGCCGGGCGCGAGCACCCAGACTTCCGTCACCACCGACGGCGGGCAGTATCAAACCTTGTCGAAGGCGTATCTGGCGAGTCCGGCGGCGTTGCCTTGATCAGGCGATGATGTCGATCGGCGCGCAGTGCTTGACCAGCACCGCACTGCATACATTCACGCAAGCGCCTTTGCCCCCGCCATGAAAGCGCGCGCCAGGGCCGTTGCGCCTTGCGCAATCGACGACCACAAGGGCTGCGAAAACGTGGCGGGCAAATGCTGGTGCACACGCGCGAGCGCTGGCTCCACCTCGGCCACCAGCGCTTGCATGGCGGCCCAGGTGGTGGCGCCACCATGCTTCATTGCCAGCGCGTGCCAATGGCGCGGCTGTATCGTGTGCAGGACGTAGTGCGTGTTCTTGGCGCGCAGCGCCATCGCCAGGCTTGCGCTGCGCCAACGAAATTGGTTCGGCCCGTCGCCGATATACGGCCAAACCGAAATGACGTCGTAGAGCGGGGTCATGGTGTACACGTCACCCGGTTGCAGAAAGATCGAGAAGTTCTTGGCATGCCCGTCGGTGGCGGCGAGCAGCCAGAACGTGAGTTGCGCGAGCAAGAAGGTGCGGCGGTCGCCATGCGCATCGGCGCTGCCGGCCAACAGCTTGAGTCCAGCCTCGATGCCGGGCCCGCCGTCCTTTTCGTATTTATGTGCTGGCGCGACGCCCAGCGCCTGGCAAAAGTCCTCCTGCGGCAAACGTGCGATCCAGCGGCCGCCGTCCATCCATTGACGATCGAAACGCTCGACCACCAGCGCCTGGCGGCCGGCGAACTCCACGATTTCGGCGTGCGCGACCGGTAAGCCGAGTTCGCGCAGAAGTTGCGCGCACAGCCATTCGTTTTCGATCGAATCGGAAAGATCGACGCGCCGCGATCCGCCCACCAGCCCGAGCGGCAACTTGAGGATATGCGTGGTTGGTGTGGCGCCGAGCGGCCGGCACCAGCGCTTGCCGATCTTGAGCAGCGCGGTCTTTTCCTGCGCGCCGGCCAGCGAAACGCGGAACAGCTCGTCCTCGGCGCCACCGGCGCCCGGCACCGCCTCGGAAGGCACGGCATCTAGCCATTGGCGCACCTGGGTCGGCCGCAACGACGTGTACTCGACGCGGTCCCACCCGACGGGCGCCATGCCTTCAGGCAGCAATTGCACAGCGCCAACGCAATCACGCCCGATCGCTTCCAGCAGCGTAAAGGCTTCGGCATCGCGCGTGCGAAACCGACGCGCCAGCCGCGCGCGGATGCGATCGTTGTCGGGCAACAGGTTGTCGAAGAAATTGGCGACCACCTGGCCGCGCACTTCACGCGCGCCGGTGATCGGCAGCGACAGCGACAAGGACCGCCGCTTGGGCGATTGCAGCCACGAGGCCGCGTAGGTGAGGGTGCTGCTGCCGCGCGTGAGCGTCCAATGCCCGACCAGTTCGCCGTTCATCCAGACCGCGAGCGTGCTCACCACGCGCCTTTCTTCGCGGGCTTGACGGACACATCGGCCCGGTCTTGCAGCACCAGCGTGGCGTCCAGCGCCGAGAGGATCTTGAGCAATTGATCGACGCTCACCACGCCGGGCCGGGCTTCGATTTCCGCGATGCGCACCTGGCTTAAGCCCAACCGCTGGCCAAGCTGGGCCTGAGTCAGACCGCGCTGCTTGCGCAAGGCGCGCAAATGCGCGCGGAGCTGGTCGGCGAGGCGCAAGGGATAGTCCATGGCGGTTTTGCAGAAATATCGTTTATTGACGATAAACGCAGAATATCGGCTTAATACGATATTCTCAATGGACCGTTCAGGCAATCCCGATGATCTTGTGGGTTTGCAGACTCAGCCGCCATTGCGGATGACGCATGCAATACGCGACGGCCGCTTGCAGATGCTGCTGACTATCGGGGCCGTCCATGGCCTGCAAAAAGAAATGCTGGAAGTCCAGTTGCTCGAATTGCTCGGGCATCGCACCGGGTTGAGGAAAGACCAGCTTCAATTCCGTCCCGCGGGTCAGC
>CAXBRX010000135.1:0-8478 GCA_963977835.1 uncultured Derxia sp. | reverse complement strand
GGCGGATAACTCACTTCCAGAATTTCGAGCTCTTCGATGCCGGCCGGCGTGCGCAATGCGACGCTGTCGCCTTCGTGCGCCTTGATGAGCGCCCGCGCGATCGGTGAAATCCAGCTCACGAAACCATGCGCCGGATCGACTTCGTCCATGCCGACGATGGTCACCGTGCGCTCCTGACCGCTCGCATCGGCATAGGTGACGGTCGCGCCGAAAAACACCTGGTCGCGGCTTTCCTGGATCGAAGGATCGACGACCTCGGCGAAATCGAGCCGTTTGGTCAGAAACCGGATGCGACGGTCGATTTCGCGCAAACGCTTCTTGCCGTAGATGTAATCGCCGTTTTCCGAACGGTCGCCATTGCTCGCCGCCCACGAGACCGTGCGCACGACTTCCGGCCGCTCGGTATCGATCAGATGCAGCAACTCGGCCTTGAGCCGGGCATAGCCCGCAGGCGTGATGTAGTTCTTGGCACCCGCAGGCAATGCGGGGGCGCCGACGTCTTCTTCGTCGTCGGCATCGCTTTCTTTGACAAACGCCTTGCTCATGCTGCGATCGTGAGGGTGGGCAAAACCGTACTGTAGCCCGATCGCGGCTGTGCCTGGGATTGCGCCGCGCAAGCGGTCTTACCGCCTGCTAACGCGGCTTTACGCACCGCGGCGCGAATATCCGCCGCAGGCGAACGGCCTCTCGTCACCTTTGGCGTGGCCGTTCGCGCCTTCCGTACCCACCGCTGTGTTCGCTGTTGCGTGGCGGTGCGGTGCGCAACCCCCATTTGCACCGAATTTCGATGCCAGCATTCTCCCCTCCGCTTTCCTCAATCCGGCTCGCCGTGGCCGCGTTGTTCACCCTCGCGCTGTGCGCCTGCGCCACCGAGCGCAGCGCACCGTCCGAACGCGAGATCGCCGCCGCGCAACAAGAAGCACAGACGCTCGCCGCACGCGGCTATCAGCCTGGCGCCACCGCATCGAGCGAGCATTTCGTCGAGGCCTGGAGCGGCCCGGACGGCGCATTGATGGTCGATGTGCTGATGCCGCGCGATGCGATCGCGGCGCCGGTGGTGTTGTATCTGCAAAGCCCAGGCGGGCCGGCCGACGAAGGCGAGCGCTGGCGGCAGGCCTGGGCGAAAGCCGGCTATGCGGTGCTGAGTCTGCAAAGAGGCCTCCCGGCTGCAGGTCCGCACGCCGGATCAGCGCCTCCGGCTGAGACCATGCCAGCGACCTCGGCGTCACCGCCGAACGCATCGCCAGCGCCACCGCCGCCGCAGGGCGGCAATGCCGGTCCTGCAAACGCCATGGCCGGCGGCCCGCTGACGCACCGTGAAGTCGATGCGCCGATGGCCGTGGCAACACGCCAGACCTTGGCGCAGTTTGCGCTCGCCGAAATCGCCAGCCGCGCCGCGCAACACCGCGCGCCTTACGACCGCATGGACAGCGGGCGCGTGGCCGTGGCGGGTTTCGACATCAGTGCCGACACCGCCCTCGCGCTGGCAGGCGCGCGCACGCGCAACGACCCCGACACCTCGGTGGCGCGACCGCCGGCCCTGCGCGCCGTGATTGCATTGGCGCCTTATGTGAACACCACGCGTGCCAATCCGGCGCGGGTCTATGCGTCGATCGCCTTGCCGGTGCTGACCGTCAGCGGTACTGCCGATGCCGATCGCCATGGCCTGGTCGACGACCCGCACCTGCGTCTGGCGCCCTACACCTACATGCCGGCGGGCGGCAAAGGTCTGCTGGTGCTCGAAGGCGGTCTATATGACACCCTGGCCGGCAGCTTGCGCCCGATCGAGCATCAGCCCCGCGATCAGGACCGCCAGCAGCCGCACGGCCAGGACAAGAACGAACGCGGCGCAGGCGGCATGGACCGCGGCGGCAGAAATGGTGGGATGGGTGGTGGCGGAATGGGTGGTGGCATGGCCGGTGGCCCGCCGGGCGGTGGCCGCCATCGCGGCGAGGCGGACCAGCACGATGCGCCGACACCACAGATCGAGCCTTATGCCCAGTACGTACTCGTCGAGCAGGTCACGACGGCCTACCTCGACGCCTACCTCAAGGACGACCCGATTGCACAGGAATGGTTGCAGCGCAATGCGTCGCGCTGGATCGGTGCGCGCGCGCAATGGCAGATGAAATGAATGCGGGCGCTCAGACCTGCATGTTCATGATGTCGGAATAGGCCTGGACGAGCTTGTTGCGCACCTGCACCGCCGCCTGGAAGCCGATCTGGCCTTTTTGCATGGCGATCATGGTGTCTTCGAGGCTGACGTTCGGGTCTTCGAGCTGAAAGCGCTGCTGGAGGTTCTGCGCCTGCACCTGCTGATTGCTCACGCTGGTGAGGGCCTTGGCGATCGCATTGCCGAAATCTGCGCCGGTGGCACGTTGGGTGGCGCTGGGGCTGAGGCGCTGGACTTGGGCCAGCACGCTGTCGACGGAACGGATCGAGTTCATTTGGGCTTCTCCTGAATGCCCGGCATTTGTGACGAAAGTCATGCCGGTCTTCCGATGGCAGCAATTTATTCCTTCACCCCCTGCTTTCCGGCCTCAAGAAACGGCGGGAAATGCCGTCTTATCGGCGCTTCGCGCGGCCGATCCGTTTCGATAATGCCTATCAAGCCGCGGACTTTGAGTGCTCCTCCCCGAGTCCGCGAAATAAGCAGAACCAGACGGATTCGAGTATCTCCATGGCCGACAGTCTTGCCCTTTCCGCGGAACGCCAAGTAGCGCCGACCTCGTTCGCCCGCTTCGCCGCCGCACCGGCGCGCACCAAGCTCATGCTCGGCGGCGGCGTGGCAGCGCTGATCGCGATCGTGGCGGCGGCCACGATGTGGACCGCCCAGCCCGACTACAAGGTGCTGTACACCAACCTGGCCGACAAGGACGGCGGCGCGGTGATCGCGGCCTTGTCGCAGATGAACATCCCTTACAAGAGCGAGGGTGGCAACACCATTCTGGTGCCGGCCGACAAGGTGCACGACGCGCGCTTCAAGCTCGCCTCGCAAGGCCTGCCCAAGGGCGGCATCGTCGGGCTCGAACTGCTCGACAATCAGAAGCTCGGCGCGACCCAGTTCCAGGAACAGATCAACTTCCAGCGCGGCCTCGAAGGCGAACTCGCGCGCTCGATCCAGACCATCAGCGCCGTGCAGGCCGCGCGCGTGCATCTGGCCATCCCCAAGCCGTCGGTCTTTTTGCGCGAACAACAACAGCCGACCGCGTCGGTGCTCGTGAACCTGTATCCGGGCAAGACGCTCGATGCGGTGCAACTCGCCGGCATCACCAATCTGGTGGCGGCGAGCGTGCCGGAACTGTCGACCAAGCATGTGTCGATCATCGATCAGAACGGCAATCTGCTGTCGAAGAACGATGAAGTGAACACCAACGGCCTCGATCCGGCCCAGCTCGATTACGTCAAGAAGATCGAACAGCAAACCGTCACCCGCATCGCGACCATCCTCGAACCCATCGTCGGGCGCGACAACTACCGGGTCCAGGTCAATGCCGATGTCGATTTCAGCCAGGCCGAACAAAGCTCGGAAACCTACAAGCCGAACAACGACCCGGCCCAGGCCGCGTTGCGCAGCCAGCAACTGACCGAATCGTCGACGCGCGATGGCGCGGCCGGCGGCGTGCCCGGTGCGCTGACCAATCAGCCCGCTGCAGCGCCGACTGCGCCGATCGGTGGCCGCCAAGCGCCGCAAACCGCCGCCAATGGCGCGGGCAGCGCCGATTCGCACAAGGAATCGATCGTCAATTACGAAGTCGACAAGACCACGCGCACGGTGCGCGCCGCCACCGGCACGATCAAGCGCCTGACGGCCGCGGTGGTGCTCAATCATCGCCAGACGCGCAGCGCCGAAGGCGAAGTCACGTCGACTGCGCTGACCACGCAGGAAATCGAACAGATCAACGCGCTGGTGCGCGAAGCGATGGGCTACAGCAAGGAACGCGGCGACACGCTCAATGTCTCGAACGTGCCGTTCTCGACCAGCGACGAAGCTGCGCCGAGCGAAATCCCGATGTGGAAGGACCCGTCGAACATCGCGACCGCGAAGGAACTCGGCAAATGGCTGGGCTTGTTTGCGCTGGCCGGCATCGTGGTGTTCGGTTTCCTGAAGCCCGCGCTCGCGGCCCTGCGCACGCCGGTCCCTGCGGCTGCCACGCCCGGCGGGCATCAGATCAATGCCACCATCGGCCCCGACGAAAACGAACGCGCCCTGCTGCCCAATCCGCAGAACGCCGTGATCGAGAACGTGCGTGAAATCGCCAAGAACGATCCGCGCGCCGTGGCCAATGTGGTCAAGACCTGGGTGAGCAAAGAATGAGCGACGACGGCCTCGACGATGCGGCAATCCTGCTCATGTCGCTTGGCGAAGAGCAGGCCGCCGAAGTCTTCAAGTACCTCAGCCCGAAAGAGGTGCAGAAGATCGGCGAGCGCATGGCCAAGCTGCAATCGATCCCGCGCGACCGCGTCGATCAGGTGCTCACGAGTTTTTCTGAGCAGGCGATGTCGCAATCGAGCCTGGTCGCGGACACCGACGATTATGTGCGCGCGGTGCTGACCAAGGCGCTCGGCGACGAAAAGGCCGGCTACCTGCTCGACCGGATTTTGCAAGGCAAGGACATTTCGGGCATCGAAGGCCTGAAGTGGATGGACGCGCACACGGTCGCCGAACTCATCCGCAGCGAACATCCGCAGATCATCGCGTCCATCCTCGTGCACCTCGAGCGCGACCATGCGTCGACGATTCTTTCGCTGCTGCCCGAGCGCGTGCGCAACGATGTGGTGCTGCGCGTGGCCACGCTCGACGGCATCCAGCCGAACGCGCTCAAGGAACTCAACGACGTGCTCTCGAAGGTGCTCGCGGGCGCCGACAAGATCAAGAAGACCCAGCTCGGCGGTGTGCGCGCCGCGGCGGAAATACTCAACTTCCTGGGCAGCAATGTCGAAGCCTCGGTGATCGAGAACGTGAAGGAACACGATCCCGACCTCGCGCAGAAGATCCTCGATGAAATGTTCACCTTCGACAACATCCTGGACCTCGACGACCGCTCGATCCAGTTGCTGTTGCGCGAAGTGCAGACCGAATCGCTGGTGGTCGCGCTCAAGGGCACCGACAAGGAACTGCAGGACAAGATCTTCAAGAACATGAGCCAGCGCGCGGCCGAAATGCTGCGCGAAGACCTCGAAAGCAAGGGCCCGGTCCGTCTGTCCGAAGTCGAAGCCGAGCAGAAGGAAATTCTCAAGATCGTCCGGCGTCTGGCCGACGAAGGCCAGATCATGATCGGAGGCGGCGGTGAAGAGCAGTTCGTCTAGCCGCATCATCGCGGCGGAAGACCTCGGCAATGCGGCCGTCTGGCGCTTGCAAAGCCTGCCTGGCGCGGGCGTCAACCAGCATGGCCGCGACGCCGCCGAGGTGATGAACGGCGCCCGCACGCGCACCCGCGTGCCCGGCACCGAAGCCACCGACGACATTCTCGACCGCCGGGTGCGCGAAGCGCTCGCGCGCGGTTTCGAAGATGGTTATGCGCAAGCCGATGCGGCGGTGCGCGCCGAGTTCGCCGCGCGCGACCGGCTGCTCGCGCCCATCGTCGAGAGCGCGCGCCAAGCCGCCGCCACGCTCGATGAACGCGTGGCCCAGCATGTGCTCGATCTGGCGCTCGCCATCGCCGCGCAAGTGGTGCGCAGCGATCTCGCGGTCGCGCCGCGCCATTTCGTCGAACTCGTGCATGAAGGCCTCGGCCTGATCGCCGAAGGCGTGACGCGCATCGTCGTGCATGTGAATCCGGCCGACGCGAGCCTGGTGCGCGACGAAGTGGCCGAACACGATCCACGCATCGTCGTGGTCGAAGATCCCGCAATCACTTCGGGCGGTTGCGTGTTCAAGACCGCGCATGGCGAGATCGACGCCACCATCGAACGTCGCATGCAGGCGATCGCCCATCCGCTGGGCGCGAAGCAGCCCGCGCTCGGCACCGTTCCCGCTGCAGAAAAGCCAGCCGATGCTGATGACCCCTTCTCCGTCGATGTCTGACGCGCCCAGCCAAGAGCGCGATCCGCTGCGCCGCTTTCTCGACGAATGCGCCGAGTTTGCGCGTGCGCAGCCGATGTTGCGCGCCACTGGCCGCCTGACCCGCGTCGCGGGCCTGGTGATGGAAGCCGTCGGCCTGCGCCTGCCCGTGGGCAGCACGGTCGTGGTTTCGCAAGGCAGCACGCAATCGGTCGAAGCCGAAGTGGTCGGATTCTCGGGCGATCGTTTGTTCCTGATGCCTTATGACGAACCGGTCGGACTGATGCCGGGCGCCGTGGTGCGCCCCAACGATGCCGATGTGCCCTCGCCGCAATTCGGACCGAACCAGAATCCATGGCGCCGCCTCGAAGAGCGCGCGCGCATGTTGCCGGTGGGCTGGGAAATGCTCGGCCGCGTCGTCGATTCGAACGGCCGTCCGCTCGACAAGCGCGGCCCGCTGGTCTGCCAGCATCGCCGTTCGCTGCGCAGCAAGCCCATCAATCCGATCGACCGCGCCGCGGTGGAACGCACGCTCGACGTGGGCGTGCGCTCGATCAACGGTCTGCTCACCGTCGGCCGCGGCCAGCGTCTGGGCCTGTTTGCGGGCTCGGGCGTGGGCAAGAGCGTGCTGCTCGGCATGATGGCGCGCTTCACCGAAGCCGAGATCATCGTCGTCGGCCTGATCGGCGAGCGCGGCCGCGAAGTCAAGGAATTCATCGAACAGATCCTGGGCACCCAGGGCCTGCGCAAATCGGTGGTGGTGGCAGCACCCGCCGACGTACCGCCGCTGCTGCGCATGCAAGGCGCGGCCTATGCGACCTCGATCGCCGAGTATTTCCGCGATGAAGGCAAGCATGTGCTGCTGCTCATGGATTCGCTCACGCGTTATGCGATGGCCGCGCGCGAAATCGCGCTGGCGATCGGCGAACCGCCGGCCACCAAGGGCTATCCGCCATCGGTGTTCGCCAAGCTGCCCGCGCTCGTCGAGCGCACCGGCAACGGTCCCAACGGCGGCGGCTCGATCACGGCGTTCTATACCGTGCTGTCCGAAGGCGATGACCAGCAAGACCCGATCGCCGACAGCGCGCGCGCCATCCTCGACGGCCATTTCGTGCTCTCGCGTCAATTGGCCGAATCGGGGCATTACCCGGCCATCGACATCGAAGCGTCGATCTCGCGCGTGATGCAGCAGATCGTCTCGCCCGCGCACGCCAAGGCGGCGCTCGATTTCAAGAAGGCATTCTCGATCTATCAGCGCAACCGCGATCTGATCAGCGTGGGCGCCTATGTGCCGGGCGCCGATCCGGTCGCCGATGCGGCGATCGCGCTGTACCCCGAACTCGAAGCCTATTTGCGCCAGGACTGGCACGACCAGGCCACTTTCACCACCAGCGTCACGCAACTCCAAGCGCTCACGCAACCCCGCTGACTCGGCTGAATCATGAACACGAACACCGCCGAAACCTTCGACTACCTGATTGCGCAAGCGCGCGATGCACATGACGAAGCCGCGCGCCAACTCGCCGATGCGGCGACCGCGCGCCGCGACAGCCAGTCGCGCTACGACATGCTCATGCATTACCGCGGCGAATACCTGGGCCGTGCCAACACCGGGCTCGAACAGACCAACAGCGTGCCGGGACTGGCGCGGGTCGGGGCATTTCTCGTCAAGCTCGACGAGGCGATCAAGCAGCAATCGAACGATCTCGCGATGCGCGACCAGGCGGTCGTGCGTGCGCGCACCGTGCTGATGGCGGCCGACCGCAAGCTCAAATCGCTCGAGGTCTATGTCGACCGCAAAGAGCGCGCCGCCGCGCAAGTGGAACGCCGGCGCGAACAAAAGACCATGGACGAATACGCACAGCGCGCGGTCCAGCGCGCCACCGGAGGCCGAGCATGACTACCGCGATCACTGCACTCACCGCGCCGGCGCAAACGGCGAAAAACTCGAGCGCCAACGCCAGCACGGAATCGAACAACGCCGATCAGACGAGCTTCGGCGCGCTGCTCCATCAATCGGTCTCGGCGCAAAACAAGACGGCCGACAAGCCGGCCGCCCCCTCGAGCGACAAGAGCACGGCCAACTCCGCGACCACCGACGCCAAGACCGACGACTCGGTCAAGCCGGCCGACCAGGACGAGGACGCGGCGAACGCCGCCGGCACGCCCGCGCAGCAAGACGCCACGACCGCGTTGTTGCAGGCGCTCGCCGCACTGGGTCTCGCACAAACCAATGCTGCCGGTGCGCGTCCGGTGCGCACCGCGTCTGCCGACAAGGCGAGCACCGGCACCGATGGCACGGCTGGTGAGATCGACGGTGTCGTGCGGGGCGCCAGCACGCGCGCGACCGACGCGACGACCGAACTCGGCGCGAACGCAAAGAATGCGCCTAAGAACAACGCCGCGGCCGCACTCGCACGCCCGGCCGCCGGCAGCGCCGACGCCACCGGCGCCAATGCCGGCAAGACCGACGC
>CAXBRX010000134.1:0-8540 GCA_963977835.1 uncultured Derxia sp. | reverse complement strand
ACCGACCACAAGCCCGCCGTGCGCGCGTTGAACGCGTTCGGCTTGGCTTCGGGCGCCGTCGCGGCCGGCACCGGCAATGCGGTGCGGGTGGCCGCGCCGAGCGTGGCCAACGGCAGGGTCGCGAACTGGTCGTCGCGATAACCGGGCACGAGTGTGGCGATGTCGAACGGCGCGGGCGCGATGTTGCGATTGCCGTAGGCCAGCGTGTACGGGCCGTTGCCGCGCGCGACGAACACCGCCTGATGCGCGACCCAGGCCAGCGCCACCTGCGGCATGCCTTGGCCCAGGCCGCCGCCGCGTTGGTCGACCACGAGCTTCCATTCATGCGCATTGCTGCGCGTGATGTTGAGCTCGGGCGCGGTCACTTCATGGCCGTTGCGCTGGATGCGAAACGCGACCGTGTTCGCCACCAGCGACCACGGCGCGGTCTGCGCGCTGCGTTGGTAAAGCTGCACCGGGGCTACGGTGTTGAGCTGGGGCAGACTCAGGCGCAGCGCCTGCACCGGCACGCCCGGCGCATCGAACAGATATTCGCCCGGGTGTTCGCCGGCGCGCGCGGTGATGGGCGCGGTCCATTGCGGCGCGGTCGCGCGCGCTTGCAAGGTCTGGGTCTGGGCGATCAGCTTGTGCAGCGCCAGCGTTTGTTCGCCGGTCCAGCTCAGGCGCAGGTACTTGGCTTGCACGCCGTCGAGTTCGATCCGGTTGCGCAGCAATTGCTGGTCGCCCATGCGCAGTTCGACGAGTTGCGCGCCGCGCACCGCGGTGCGCCAGCTTTGCAGGTCGTCGCTGGCTTCCACGTCGACCGTGAGGGCCAGGCCGTCGGGCGGCGCCGTCCATTGCAGATCGAGGGCGGCGATCGGCGTGGTGACGGCGCTCGCGTCGATCACATAGCCGTCGAGCGTGGTGGTCGCCGCGCGGTCGGGCTTCGTGCGCACCGCGATCAGGCTGCCGTTGGCATTGCGCTGGATATCGACATCGACCTGCCCGCTTTCGCCTTGGGCGTGCCGATACACGGGGAAATAGCGCAGCGGCGTGGCCTGGGTCAGGGTTTCGGCCTGGGCTTCACGGCGCACCAGCGCATAGGGCAGCACTTCACCGGCGGCGTTGAAGATGCGCAGATCGCCGAGGTCGGGACGGGCGGCACCGGCATAGGTTTCGGCGCTCAGCGCAAACCGCTGGATGGCTTCGCCGCTGGTGGTCTCGATGCTTTGATGCCAGGCGAATTGTTGCGGCGTCGGCGCGGGTTGCGCGGCAGCCACGGCCACCACAGCGCAGCAGGTGGCGGCCAGACCGAGTTGAACGAAGGAGCGGCGAGAAATCATGAACGTTCTCCGCGGCGCGGCGGAACCGGCGAGAAATAACCCAGCACGAGCAACAGGATGCCCACGCCGATGAAGGAAACGATGCGCTCGACCGTGCCGACGCGCGACAGATCGACCAGGAACAGCTTCGCGACCACGGCCGCCATCAAGGCCCCGCCGATCATCCAGAACAAGCGCAGACCGCGCCGCGTGGCGAACAGCATCAGGCACAGCGCGATCACGGCCCAGAACAGCGAAAGCGCCGCCTGCACGAGGGTGGACGCCATCATCACCTCGAAATTGAACGGCACGCCCGCCCAATGATGCAAGGTGCGCAACAGCGCGCCGTTGAGCCAGAAGAAGGTCGTGGTGCCGACGGCGATCGCGGTCAATTGGCGCCAGGTTTCGTCGGTGCCACGTGCGGTGGCGGCAAGCAGATGCTTGGTCCAGACGAACAAGATGACGATGCTCGCGGCGACCGCGAGATCGAGCGGATTGACGAGCGGCAGATAGGGCAGCGGCGCCGCATCGCCACGGCTCGCGAGGTTGGCAAAAAAGATCCAGAACCACAGACCGGCGGCGATCGGCGCCGTCGCCCAGCGATAGGTCGATTCGAAGCGGCTCACCGGCCACCAGCCGCGCCGTGCGAGCGCGCCCGTGGCCAGCAGCACGGCGATCGGTGCGAGCGCCCAGCCGAGCACCGGCCAGGCGCTGCCGGGTTCGCCCAGCTCGCTGAACCACCACCAGGTCTGCCAGGTCAAGAGGCCAGCGGCGAGCCAGGTCGACAACAAATGCGCGGTCGGCAGCGAGGTGTCGAACGGGCCGTCTTCATTGCGGCGCAAGACCAGGCCCAGCATCACGAAGGCCACCGGCCAGGCCAGCCAGCCCAACGCGGCGGCTGGATGCACCTGCGTGTACGAGGCCGTGTAGGCGAGCCAGCCGAGCACCGGCAGCAAGGCCATGGCCGGCGCGCGCGCTTCGTCGAAACGCAGAGCACGTGCGATCAGCAGCAACAAAGCGGACGTCAGCGCGGCCAGGCCGATCTGTGCCGCCAACGTGTAGATGCCCGCATGCAGATCGATCTCGAACAACACCCCGGCGCACCACCAGACCATGCTCCAGAGCAGACCGGCGAAGGCCAGCGGCAGCATGAATTCGCGCGCATCGGCAGGCGTGTCGGAGTCGCCCTTGGCCTCCTTGGCCCAACGCAGCGCAACGGCGCTCACCAGACCGGCGACGGCGATCAGCAGGCAGCCCGCCCAATGCAGGTCGAGGAAGGGACGCGTGTCGGTTTCGAACGTGCCCGACCCGAACATCAGGCCGCCCGCCACTTGCACGATGAGCCCGAAAACGAGGGCGCCATATTCGGCGCGGCGCAGGCCGATCAGCACCGCGGCGCAGCCGCTCACGGTGAAGGCGAAGGCGGTCCAGCGCAGGTCGAGCACCATCGGGAACATCAGGTGCAGGAAACCGAGGCCCCACAGCACCAGGAAGGCACGCACGCCGTGTTCGGAGTCGCTGACCTGGTCACGGTAACGGCGGATCAGATACGCGATGCCGAGGCCGGCAACGCCGACCATCGCGGCACTGAGCGCCGGCCCGTCGATCATCGTGTTGGCGCTACTGAACCAGCCGGGCTTGGTGCCCGGCATCGACAACGCGTTCAGCAGGCTGATGCCGCCGCCCGCTTGCAACAACAAGGCAAAGGCGCGCACCCAGCCGCGACGCTGGCGCACCGCGACCCAATACAGCCCCACGCCTTCGAGCGCCCACGACGCGGCGGTCCATTGCGCATCGAAGGCGAGCGGAATCGCGAGCGAGGCGAAGATCAGGCCGAGCGCGAGGAAAGACTCGGTCATCAGCTTCATTTCTTCGCGCGCACGGCTGGCGAGCCAGGTGGCCAGCGGCAGATAGATCGCGCCGAGGCCGAGTGCGCTCAAGGCGGTGCCGAAGTGCATGTCGCGCACCATCAGGTATTGCAGACCGAAGGCCGCGATCGGCACGCCGAACACCAGGGTGCCGTCGACATAATCGACCTGCTGGCCGCCGATGGTGAGCGCACCGAGCCGGGAGATTTCCTGTTGGCGGCGCCGTGCGTACAACAAGGCGATGGCCAGGTAGAACACGAAGAACAGGATCAGGAAAGGTTCGGTGGTGCTGAACAATTCGTCGCGGTAATAGCGCTGGCCCCAGGCCGAGCCGATGCCGAAGGTGAAGGCGAAGCCGAGCACATTGAGCGGGCGCCAGGCCTTGAACCAGGCGATCGCGAAAATGCCGGCGTTGAGCAGCGCGAAGTACGAGAACAACGCGACATGGCTGCCGCCGCCCGTCGAGGCGAGCACTGGTGCTAAGAAGCCGCCGCTGATGCCGATCACGGCCAGCGAGACCGCGTTTTGCAAAATCGCGATGGCGGCCGAGAACACGCAGACGCCGAGCAGCAAGGCGAAGGTCAGGCCGCCCGGCAGCAGATGGTGCAAGCGGAAGGCTGCGAACACCGTGAGGTAAAGCAGCGCGACCGCGAAGCCTTGCATCGCCATCGCATAGCCCGGGCGTTTCTCGCGCAGGCGCCAGCCGATGATCATCGCGACCAAAGCGCCGGTGGCGACGCCCAGATAGCGCAGCTCGACCGGGAAGACCATGTTCTCGGCCGCGTACTTGACCAGGAAGGCAAGACCGAAGAACAGCACGACGACGCCGACGCGCACCAGGGTGTTGCCGCCGAACAGCCAGTTCCAGGCGGCGGTGATCAGGTTGTCGTCAGATTCGATCGGCGCCGGGCGCGGGGTTTGCGGAGGCACGGGCCTGGCGGCGGGAGCTGTGGCCGGGTTGGCGGCCGCAACAGGCGTGGCGGGTGCGACGGGCGCCGCTGCGGGCGTCGTTGCGGTCACCGAGGCGGCGGCCATCGGCGCTGCGGCCGGGGCGGCATGGGCTTGATCCTTGAGCGGCGGCAGATCGACGGGTTGCGCCTTGATGGGCGGCAGTTCGGCCGGCTGCGGCGTGGCCGGCACCTGCGGCGCCGGCACCGCGACGCGGATCGACGGCACAGTCGTGCTGGCCGCCACGGCGGGCACGGCTGTTTGGGTCGGTTGGCCCAGGGCCTGCGCGGTCAGTTCGTCGAGATCGACCGGCGGCAGTTCAGCCAGCGCTTGCGCGTCCAGCGGTGCGCTGCTGTGGGCCGCGATCGCATTGACCTTGCGCGTCAGATGTTCGACCTGCAGCCTGAGCGTGGCGACTTCCTGGCGCAGCGCGGCCACTTCCGATTTCGGCTGTGCGGTCGCGCTTGCGGGGGCGCTCGCCGGTGGCGTGGTGGCCGTGGCCGCTGGCCGAGGCGTCGCGGCAGCGGTCGGCGTCGGGATCATGCCCTTGGGCGATTCACCTTGGCGACTCTTGCTGTCGGCAAAGATGCCGAGCAGAAAGCCGCCGGCACCGAGGACCATGCCGAGAAAAAATCCGTCGGCCGACACACCGGCGAGGGCGCCGATGGCGAAAAACAAAATCTTGTACATGAGCGTGCTCTGCTGCTAAGGCAGCGCTTGACTGCATTGGAGGAGCGCAGCGCCCGGACGTCGCCCAAAGGCGGCGAAGTCAGGCGTCGGCGAGCGGCACTGTAGCTTGGACCGTCACGCCGTGGTCAACGCAATGTCAAGAAAGCGCAACGCGGCATGCCCGCAAACAGGTGATTGCGAGCGCACGCACTGACATTTTTGTGTCAGTCCGCGCTCAGATCTCGAGGTTGTCGATGAGGCGCGTCGCGCCGAGTTTGGCCGCTGCGAGCACCACCAGCGGCGCGTTGGCGGCGAGCTCGTCGGCGCTCGGCGCCTTGAGGTCTTCGCGCTTGCGGATGGCGATGTAATCGGGCTTCCAGCCACGCGTGCGCAATTGTTCGAACGCGGCGGCTTCGAGTTCAGCCAGGCCGTGCTTGCCGTCGAGCACGCGCGTGCGGACGTCGCGCAGGGTGCCGATCAGGCGCGGCGCTTCGGCGCGTTCGTCGGCCGTCAGATAGGCGTTGCGCGAACTCAGCGCGAGGCCGTCTTCGGCGCGCACGGTTTCGGCCGCGATGATCTCGACCGGCAGCGAGAATTGCCGCGCCATGCGACGCACGATCATGAGCTGCTGGTAATCCTTTTTGCCGAACACCGCGGCGCGCGGTTGCACGCACGAGAACAGCTTGAGCACCACGGTCGTCACGCCCACGAAAAAGCCGGGGCGGAATTCGCCTTCGAGGATGTCGGCCAGGTCGTGCGGCGGCGCGACGCGATATTCCTGCGGCTCGGGGTACATCACTTTTTCGTCGGGCGCGAAGCAGACGTAGACGCCTTCGCTTTGCAGCTTTTCGCAATCGTCGCGCAAGGTGCGCGGATATTTGTCGAAGTCTTCGTTGGGGCCGAATTGCAGCCGGTTCACGAAGATGCTCGCAACGATCGGGTCGCCATGTTTGCGCGCGAGGCGCATGAGGCTCAAATGGCCTTCATGCAGATTGCCCATGGTCGGCACGAAACAAATGCGGTTCTGGCCGTGCAATTGCGCGCGCAGATCATCGATCGAATGGACGATTTTCATATCAGTAGGATTGCTCGGCCGACGGGAAACTGCGTGCGCGCACCGCATCGCGGTAGGCCTCGATGGCCGCGCGGATGCTGCCGGCGCCGTTCATGAAATTGCGCACGAAGCGCGGCTTGCGGCCCGGGTGCACGTCGAGCATGTCTTGCAGCACCAGCACCTGGCCCGCGCATTGATTGCCGGCACCGATGCCGATGGTCGGAATCGCGAGTGCTTGCGTCACTTCGGCAGCGAGCGCGGCCGGGACCATTTCAAGCACCAGCATGGTGGCACCCGCATCCTGCAAGGCGAGCGCGTCGCGTTTGAGTTGTTCGGCCGCTTCGGGCGTCTTGCCTTGCAAGCGGTAGCCGCCCAAGGTGTGCACCGATTGCGGCGTAAGGCCCAGGTGCGCGCAGACCGGAATGCCGCCGCGCACCAGCAGGCGCACCGTGTCGGCCAGCCAGGCGCCGCCTTCGATCTTGACCATTTCGGCGCCGGCTTGCATCAGCGTGGCCGCGTTGGCGTAGGCGGCCTCGGGCGTCGTCTGGTAGGTGGCGAACGGCATGTCGGCGATCAGCCAGGCATACCGGTTGGCGCGCGCCACGCAGCGCGTGTGATAAGCGATGTCGTCGAGCGTGACCGGCAAGGTCGAGTCACGGCCTTGCACCACCATGCCCAACGAATCGCCGACCAGCAGGCAATCGATGCCGACCTCGTCGAGCAAGGCGGCAAAGCTCGCCTCGTAACAGGTCAGCATGGTGATGGGCGTGCCATCGGCGCGCAGCGCCAGCAGGCGCGGCAGCGTCATGGGTTTGCGCGCTTCGTTGGAAGCCGTCGCGCCGGGAGCGGAATGGGTACTCATGGGCCGCGCATGCTAACCCATGGCGGTGCGGTGCAACAGCCCTTGCGTGCCGGGTATTCCCGAGCCGCCATCATGGATTTTGCGTGCTGCATTTTTGGGCACGCCGCATGCTTCAAGTGCCGCGGTTGAAGAACTCACGGCGTCCGCGCATGGCTTCGATGCGGCTCATCAGCAATTCGAAGTCGGGTGCCGAATCGACCGGGTTCAGATGCTCGGTGTTCACGATGAGCAAGGGCGCCGCGTCGTAGTGGTAGAACAAATCGCTGTAGCCGTTGGCGAGCGCGCGCAAATAAGCCTCGCTGATGCCGGCTTCATAAAGCAGGCCGCGCCGCGCGATGCGCTCGATGAGGGTGTCGGGCTTGGCAACGAGCTGGATCACCAGATCGGGCTGAGGTGCTTGCGGCTTGAGGCTGTCGTAGATGCGCCGGTAGAGCGCGAATTCGTCTTCGCTCAGGGTCAGGCGCGCAAACAAAGGATCTTTGTCGATCAGGAAATCGCCGACCACCGGGCGCGCGAAAAAATCCTGCTGCGCCAATTCGCCGAGCTGCGCGATGCGCTGGAACAGGAAGAACAATTGCGTCTGCAGCGCATAGCGCGGCGGATCGCGATAGAACTTGGCGAGAAACGGATTCTGATCGGGCGCTTCGAGCAGCAGATCGGCGCCCAGCCGTTCGGCGAGGCGTTTGGCGAGCGAAGTCTTGCCGACACCGATCGGCCCTTCGATCACGAGGTGACGCAGCTTGGCGAGTTCCATTGGTGGGGTTTAGCCGCGAAAGATGAAATAGACCGCGCCGACCAGACAGAACGTGGCCCAAAGGTAATCGAGCTTGAGCGGTTGCTGCATGTAGAACACCGCAAACGGCACGAACACCCCGAGCGTGATGACTTCCTGGGTGATCTTGAGTTGCGCGAGCGTGAATTCGGTGTGTCCGATGCGGTTGGCCGGCACTTGCAACAGGTATTCGAACAAGGCGATGCCCCAACTGATCAGCGCCGCGATGTACCACGGCCGATCGGCGAGGTTCTTCAGGTGCGCGTACCAGGCGAAGGTCATGAAGACATTCGAGAAGATCAGCAGAACGGCGAATTGCACGCCGACCGGAAGTTGGGCCAGTGTTTGCATGGATCAGATCGTGGTCGTCAACAACAAAGCATGGTCGGTGGGCGTGCAGTCTTGCTGCGCCACCGTTGCGAGCAGGGCGCGCGCGCTGCCCTGGCCCGGCACCCGGGCGTCGGGCGCGATCTCGCACAAAGGCGCGAGCACGAAGCGGCGCAAATGCATGCGTGGATGCGGAATGTCGAGTCCGGGCAGGTGCAGGGTTTGTTCACCGTACAGCAGCACATCAAGGTCGAGCGTGCGCGGTGCGTTGCGAAACGGCCGCGCGCGGCCATGCTCGGCTTCGATCGCATGCAGGGCTTGCAGCAAGGCCAAGGGTTCCAGACGGGTGTCGATGCCGATCACCGCATTCAAAAAATCGGGGCCGCTGGCTTCGACGGGCGCACTGCGCCAGATCGATGACGCGAGTACCGCGCTGCCATCGCCGGCTTGCGCGATGCGCGCCGCGGCGGCGCGCAAGGCACCCAGCGCATCGCCGAGATTGGCACCGAGGCCGATGTAGGCGCGCACGGATGGACGTGCGGCGCTGGGCTCGGCGGACTCCACCTTGCGCATCAGGCGGCGTCGTCCGTGGCCGCGTCGTCAGCCGGTGCACCGCCGCCGTTCGCGGGCTTTTTGCGCCGGCGCCGGCGTTTCTTCGCGGCCGCGTCGCCGGGCGCGGTCACCACATTGGCGATCAGCACTTCGCGTGAGTCATGGTCGGCCTGCGCGAAATCGTCCC
>CAXBRX010000133.1:0-8577 GCA_963977835.1 uncultured Derxia sp. | reverse complement strand
CCTCCTCGCCGAGCATCTGCCGGCATCGCTGGATTGAGATCGGTTCCGGCGCACCGTCCACAGGTTCAGACAGATCCATCGCGGTCCCCCAAATGCACGAGCGTTCGTGTGGAGTGGGTGGCGCGCTCCGGCGCGTCGATGTGGCGATCGACGCGCCGTCGTTCAGGAGCGCGGATGCGGCGTTGCGCCGGCATCGTCCGCGCCGGCATCGTCCGCCTCCACGGCCACGACGGTTCCGGCCTGCTGGGCGCTGACGGTCACGACGTTGCCGCCCACATAGGCATTTTCCGTATGGACTTCCCAGCGGGCGATGGTCCACCACCAGGTGCCGACCCCGAGCGCCACGGCCAGTACCACCAGCGTCAGCGCGCGCAGGGCCCGCTGGCGTCGGCGCGGCCTTCATGTCGACCAGACCGCGTTTACGCAACAAGGCGATGAACACATCTTCGAGTTCGGGTGCGCCCGAAAATTGCTGGGCCACCGGCAAATTGCCGAGCGCGCTGCGCACCTGCGCCTCGGCCGCCGGCGCATTCGCATCGTCGACAAACACACGCACCCACGGCCCCATCGCATCGACTTGCGCGAATTCAGTTTTCAGTCGCGCCAATGCGCCGACCTGATCGGCCGCTTGCACCGAAACGAGCGTGCCGGCCGACAACTGGCCGAGCGCATCGGGTTCACCGGTGGACAGCACACGCCCGCCGAACATCAGCGCGATGCGATGGAAGCGGCTCGCTTCGTCCATGTAGGCCGTCGACACCAGCGCGGTGATGCCTTTCTCGCGCAACAGCCGCGCCAGAATGGCCCAGAAATCGCGCCGCGACACCGGATCGACGCCGGTGGTCGGCTCGTCGAGAATGATGAAGGCGGGTTCATGGATCAGCGTGCAGACGAGCCCGAGCTTTTGCTTCATGCCGCCCGACAATTGCTTCATCGGCCGGTGCGTGACCTGATCGAGCCGCGTCGCGGCCAACAATTCGCGCTTGCGCCGCGCAAGATCGGCTTCGGGCACCAAGCGCAGACGCGCGAAGAAATCGATGTTCTCTTCCACCGACAAATCTGCGTACAGGTTCTGGCCCAGGCCCTGGGGCATGAGGCCGATGCGGTCCTTGATGCGTTCGCAGGCTTCGTCGGTGGCGAGGTTCTCGCCGAAGACTTCGAGCGTGCCGCCGTCGTAGGTCAGGACGCCGGCCGCGGCTTTCATGAAGCTCGATTTGCCGGCGCCGTCGGGGCCGATCAGGCCGAAAATTTCGCCGCGCCCGATCTCGAGATCGAGTCCATCGACCGCGCTGACCCCGCCATAGCGCTTGACGAAGCCGCGCGCGCGCAGCACCGGCGCAGCCGCTACCAGCGGGGCTTGGCCCATTCGACGCCTTCCTTCCAACGGATCACGGCATCGGCCGGCAAGCCCGGCGTGAGCTTGTGATCGGGATTGCGGTCGAAATACAGCTTGACCGCATAGGTGAGCTTCACGCGTTCGTCGACGGTCTGCACTTCCTTGGGCGTGAATTCGGCGCGCGAGGAGATGAATTTGACGGTCGCGGCAAACGCGGTGTCGGGGTAGGCATCGGTATAGACCTGCGCCGGCAGGTTCAGGCGCAATTGGCCGATCTGCACCTCGGGCACATAGACCTTGACGTACAGATGATCGAGATCGACCAACGAGAAGATCGGACTGCCCGCGGCGACCACTTCGCCGACATCGCGAATGCGAGTCATGATGACGCCATCGGTCGGCGCCTTGATCGTGAGGTCGTTCTGCACGCTTTGCGCCTCGGCGAGCGTCGCGCGCACTTGCGCCACCTGCGCGGTCAACGCGGCGAGTTCATCCTGCTTGGCCTTGAGCCGGTCAGTGCCCAGCAAGGCTTGTGCATGCAGCTTGCGTGCGCGCGTCAGGCCTTCCTGGGCGGCGGCCACATCGCTGTCCGATGCGGTTGCGGCCAGGCGTGCCAATTCGGCACGTTGTTGCGGCACCGAGCCGCGCGCCGCGAGTTCTTCGAGGCGCTTGGCGTCGCGCTCCGATTGTTCGGCCCCGGCGCGCGCCTTGCGCAGCATGGCCTCGGCTTGTGCGATGCCGGTCTGGGCGCTGTCGATTTCGAGCGGCACCTGCTTGCGCAAGGCGGCCAGGCCGGTATCGGCCGCGCGCTGTTGCGCCTCGAGCGCGCCAACCGCGCTTTTGGCCTGCGCGACCTTGGCCGCAACCTGTTCGGCATCGAGCACCGCCACCACCTGGCCGGCCTTGACCGCATCGCCTTCGCGCACTTTCAGCTCGGCAATGCGCCCGGCAAATTTGCTGGCCAGGGCGATCTGGTCGCCTTCGATGCGCCCGTTGGCTTGCAACAGTCCCTCGGGCAGCGCACGCGAGCGCTCGTACCACGCATACCCGGCCCAGCCTGCGAGCAGCAAGATGACCACACCCAATGCGATCCAGCCGGCTTTTCCGATCTTCATGAAAGCATCCCGTCGCGTCAAAGCTCGCCTGCCGCGCGCTTCAGGCGCAGACCGGCAAACACGTTGTCGTAAATCGCGTTGAACCAATTGCTGCGGCTTTTCACGCGCAGCGTTTCGGCATCGAGCACTTCGGTGTTGGTGCCCACGCCCGATTGATAGCGGTCGCGCGCCACGCGCAGGTTTTCGTCGGCCTGTTCGACCGTGGCCTGCGCGACCTCGACACGGCTCGCGCTTTCGCCCACCGCGAGCCAAGCTGCGCGCACTTGCAGCGCGATCTGGCTGCGCGCGTCTTCGCGCAAGGCATCGATGGCCTGGGCCTTGGCCGCGATCGCGCCGGCTTGGCTGCGGATCAGACCGCCATCGAACAAATCCCAATGCAGGCCGAGCATTGCGCTCCAGCCGCCCTCGCGCGCGAGGTAGCGGTTGTCGAGATGCGCATAGCCGGCCGTGAACACGAGTTGCGGCAGGCCGCCGCCGCGCACCGCCGATGATTGTTCTTCGAGCGCGCTGCGTTGATGTTCGAGGCCGGCCAGTTCGGCGCGCCCAGCGAGCGCCCGGGTGCTAATCACATCGAGCGGCCCCGGCGCGGCCAAAGTCGCCACGTCGTCGAGCGCGACCGGCGCATCGAGTGCGCGACCGAGCAAGCGGTTGTAGGCCGCACGGCTCAGATCGACTGCGTTGTCCGCGCGGATGCGGTCTTGGCGCGCATTGGCCAAGGCCACGCGCACCGCGAGCAGATCGGTCTTGGCGACGAGGCCTTGCTGAAACAGGTTCGCAACATCGCGCTCATGCGCTTCGAGGGTCTGCACGCCGCTGTCGGCCAATTCGAGCAAACGCTGGGCGCGCAGCACATTGGTGTAGGCCTCGGCCACATTGAGCTTCACATCCTGCTCGGTGCGCGTGGTTTCGGTGCGCGCCGCGGCCAGGGTTTCATCGGCGGCACGCGCGCCGCTCGCGATGCGCCCGCCCGTGTACAAAGGCACGCTGACGCCGATCCGGTAGGCGAGCGCTTCATCCTGTGCAAACGGCAGCTCGGTGCGCGGCAAAGGCGCCAGATTCACCACGGCGGCCGGCTCGCGCTCCAGACGCATGTAGGCGCTGTCGGCCGACAGATTGGGCATGGCCGCGGCATGCGCCGCATTCGCACCGGCCTCGGCGGCGCTGACCTGATGATTCGACGCCGCCAGCCGACGGTCCGCAGCCAACGCCGCGGCAAAGGCTTGATCGAGGTTCTCGGCATGGACGGGAGCCACGCACGAGACGGCGCAAACCAGCACCGCCGCGAGCGTGCCTGCACGCCGGCCCCGGTGCGGCTTGCGAAACGCCGCAGGAGAAAAGCGCAAGAAGGTGCTCATACGAAGATCATGCGCCGCAACATCGCGCACGTCGATTCCACTCATCGGACACACCACCATTTGGTGCGTCCACGCAGCAAATTACAGTCGGTTTTGCGAGGCGGAAGTAGAGACTGACTTCGAGCGATTTGCGCCACACCTGCGCTGCCTGTATTGCATCGCCGGCACGACTGTGCAGCCCCTAGACAAAGCGCCAGAACAAGGGCAACCAGACGGCGACGAGGATGGCCGCAAGTGCGACGCCGATGCGCCAGGCGTAGGCACTGCCGCCCGCGACCCAGGCCCCGACGAATTTGCTGAAGGTGTTGGTCGTCAAGGCGAGCAGCACCGGCAACAAGACCGATTCCTGCGCGATGCGCCCGCCCGCGGCGAGCGAGAACACCGACGCCGAGGCCGAGTGCGTATCGGCGAAACCGGCGATTCCCGCGCCGAGATCGATCGCGGCATCGCCGTAATGCGTGTTGGCCCAGGCCACCGCCGCGGTGACGGCCGACAACAAGCCCGCGAAGATCAAGGCCTGGCTCAGGCTGAACGCATGGCCGCGCGCGACCGAGACGCCATCGCGCTCATGCTCGGCGCCACGCAAACTCCACCAAGCGGTCGCAACGGCGGCGAACAGCCCGAGGCCGATCGACGGCGCGATGATGGGCACCGCGGCCGGATCGAGCGTGAGCGCAATGACGAGGATGAGCGCCAGGGTCGCCACATTCGAAAACGTGCCGCCCGCAATGCATGCCGCACGCAAGCGCGGCTCTTCGCGCACCCGCACGCCCATCGCGGCGATGGTCGCCGTGCTCGACACGAAACCCGACGCCAGCCCCGACAACGCGAGCCCGATGCGTGCCCCCGCGATGCGCAAAGCCACATGGCCCGCGCTTTGCAGCACCATCATCAGGACGATCAAACCCCACAAACGGCGCGGATTGAGGCCGGCCAGCCATTCGAGCGGCCGGTTGGGAATCAAAGGCAGCACGATCAGCACCGCGCCCGCGAGGATCAAGGCATCGCGCAATTCGTCGGCGGTGAGGATGTCGGTCGAGAACCGGTGCAGGCGCGTGCGGGCGTAGAGCAAACTGGTGATGACGACCGAGGCGCCGGCCGCGACGATCGGCCGCTCGACCGCCGTCACGCCAAGCAAGAAAGTGACGAACAAGGCCAGTTCGGTCGTGACGCCGGGGTCGGCATTGGTGTCGCGCCAATAGGCGATCGCGCCGAGCGCCGCGATGAAGGCCGCGCCGAGCGCGACCAGCATCGGCTGGGCCAGGGCCTGCGCCATCGCTCCGGCCAACGCCGCCAAGGTGAAGGTGCGCACGCCCGCCAACGCATGGCGCGCTTCGTCGTGCTGGCGGCGCTCGCGCTCGATGCCGATGAGCAGGCCGCAGCCGAGCGCCACGGCAAAGCCGACCAGCATCGCGTCGTTGATGAGATTCATAGGGGAGAAACGCCGGGCCGAGACAGTGCTTGGCAGCTTAACCCGGCCCGGCGCGCAGCAGAATGCCCGGACGGCGCGCAAGCGGCCGAATCCGTTGCGGCCGCGCACTGGGGCGCCGGTATAATCCGCCCCTTCCTATCCAATCCGCGCCGGCGCCTCAACACGCCGTGCCCAGCGCATGTCCGCCATGCAAGACAAGTACTCCCCCGCCGACGTCGAATCCGCCGCCCAGGCCCATTGGCAAGCCATCGATGCCTATCGCGTCACCGAACGCGCCGACAAGCCCAAGTTCTACGCTTGTTCGATGCTGCCCTACCCGAGCGGCAAGCTGCACATGGGCCATGTGCGCAACTACACCATCAACGACATGATGGCGCGCCAATTGCGCATGGCCGGCTTCAATGTGCTGATGCCCATGGGCTGGGACGCCTTCGGCCTGCCGGCCGAAAACGCGGCGATGAAGCACAAAGTGCCGCCGGCGAAATGGACCTGGGACAACATCGCCCACATGAAGGGCCAGATGCAGGCCATGGGCCTCGCGATCGATTGGTCGCGCGAAGCCGCCACCTGTTCGCCCGAGTATTACAAGTGGAACCAATGGTTGTTCCTCAAGATGCTCGAAAAAGGCATCGCCTACAAAAAGACCCAGATCGTCAATTGGGACCCGGTCGATCAGACCGTGCTCGCCAATGAGCAAGTCATCGACGGGCGCGGCTGGCGTTCGGGCGCGGTGGTCGAAAAGCGCGAAATCCCCGGTTATTACCTCGGCATCACCCAGTACGCCGACGAATTGCTCGAATGCGTGCAGCACAAGCTGCCCGGCTGGCCCGAGCGCGTGCGTCTGATGCAGGAAAACTGGATCGGCAAGAGCTTCGGCGTGAACTTCGGGTTTCCGTACGAACTCGACGGCGAGAAGAAGCTGCTGCGCGTCTTCACCACGCGCGCCGACACCATCATGGGCGTGACCTTCTGCGCGGTCGCGGCCGAGCATCCGCTCGCGGCCCATGTGGCCCGGACCAAGCCCGAAGTCGCCGCCTTCATCGAGGAATGCAAGAAGGGCGGCACCACCGAGGCCGAAATGGCCGCGCTCGAAAAGAAGGGCGTGCCCACCGGGTTTTACGTCAGCCATCCGCTGACCGGCGCGCCGGTCGAGGTGTGGGTCGGCAATTACGTGCTCATGGGCTATGGCGAAGGCGCGGTCATGGGCGTGCCCGCGCACGACGAACGCGATTTCGCATTCGCGAAGAAATACGGCATCGCCATCAAGCAGGTCATCGCGGTCGAAGGCCAGACCTTCAGCACCGATGCCTGGGCCGAGTGGTATGCCGACAAAGAACACGGGGTTTGCGTCAATTCCGGCAAGTACGATGGGCTAAATTTCGGCACCGCCATCGATGCGATCGCGGCCGATCTCAAGGCGCTCGGCCTCGGCGACAAACAAACCACCTATCGCCTGCGCGATTGGGGCGTGTCGCGCCAGCGTTATTGGGGCACGCCGATTCCCATCATCCATTGCGACACTTGCGGCGATGTGCCGGTGCCGTATGCCGACCTGCCGGTCAAGCTGCCCGAAGACCTGGTGCCCGACGGCTCGGGCAATCCGCTCGCGAAGGACGAACGCTTCCTGAAGTGCACCTGCCCCAAATGCGGCAAGCCGGCGCGGCGCGAGACCGACACCATGGACACCTTCGTCGATTCGTCCTGGTATTACATGCGCTATTGCTCGCCGGGCAATGACGAAGCGATGGTCGATGCGCGCAACGATTACTGGATGCCGATGGACCAGTACATCGGCGGCATCGAGCATGCGGTGCTGCATCTGCTGTACGCGCGCTTCTGGACCAAGGTCATGCGCGACCTCGGCCTCGTCAAATTCGACGAGCCGTTCAAGAACCTGCTGACGCAAGGCATGGTCTTGAACCACATCTATTCGCGCAAAAGCGCGGCCGGCGGCATCGAATACTTCTGGCCCGACGAGGTCGAGAACCAGTTCGGCGCCGATGGCCGCATCGTCGGCGCCAAGCTCAAGTCCGACGGCTCGGCCGTCGAGTACGGCGGCGTGGGCACGATGTCCAAGAGCAAGAACAACGGCGTCGATCCGCAGCAATTGATCGACCAGTACGGCGCCGACACCGCGCGCTTGTTCACGATGTTCGCGGCGCCGCCCGAGCAGACGCTCGAATGGAACGATGCCGGCGTCGAAGGCGCGCACCGCTTCCTCAAGCGCTTGTGGGCGCTGGCCCATGCCAAGCACGGGCTGTTGCAAACGGCCGCGCCGCTCGATGCCAAGACGCTGCCCGCCGCGCACAAGGCGCTGCGCCGCCAGATCCATCTGACGCTGCAACAGGCCGACCACGATTACAAGCGCATGCAGTACAACACCGTGGTCTCGGCCGCGATGAAGATGCTCAATGCGATCGACGACGCCAAGCTGCCCGAAGACGACGCCGTGCGCGCCGCGAGTGCTGCGGTGACGCGCGAAGCCTTGTCGGTGCTGATCCGCGTGCTCTATCCCGCAGTGCCCCACATCGCGCATGTGCTGTGGACCGAACTCGGTTATGTGGCCGAATTCGGCGACATCCTCGACGCGCCCTGGCCGGTCGTCGATCCGGCCGCGCTCGAACAAGACGAGATCGAACTCGTGGTGCAGGTCAACGGCAAGCTGCGCGGCGCCATCACGGTGCCCAAGGCGGCCGACAAAGCCGCGATCGAAGCGGCGGCCTTGGCCGATGCGAATGTGCGCAAGTT
This sequence comes from uncultured Derxia sp., assembly GCA_963977835.1. GTDB lineage: Bacteria > Pseudomonadota > Gammaproteobacteria > Burkholderiales > Burkholderiaceae_E > CAXBRX01. The sequence goes on along the minus strand of CAXBRX010000133.1, from coordinate 591 downwards.
CGTCGATGGGCAGACCGTGAAGAAGGTCATCGTCAAGCCGGGCAAGATGGTAAACCTCGTGGTCGGGTAATGCTCGTGCCGGCGGTTGGCAATCGCCGTCCGGCGCGAATCTGGATCCTTCCGACGAGTAAGCGGCGGTTGCGAACCGCCGGCACGGGCGCTCAGAACTTCCGCTTGGGGATTTCCAGCACGACCGGCTTGGGTGCGACGCGTGGGGCCTCGGTCTGCTTGAGGACGGTTTCGGGTGCGCCGTAGTTCAGCGGGTTCTTCGGATCGAAGTTGTCCAACCCGCCGCCGCGCGGGCCGAGGTTGACCGGGCTGCGGGCACCGGAGTCCAGTCCGCCGACGGAAGGGCCGCGCCGGAGGTCCGAGCCGGGCATGCCCAGAGGGCCGGCAACGGCACCGCCAGACGTGACCAAGGCATTGCCGCTGCCGCCAGCGGTCTGCGCCCAAGGGTTTTGGAAATTGCGCTTGAAGGCATCGAGGCTCGCCTCGCGCTCGCGTTGGCGCTCCTGCTGGCGGGCGTCGTTGAAGGTGCGGCTCATTGCGCTGGCCCGGGCTTCAGCGGAGCCGAAGAAGCGGCTCTCTGAC
>CAXBRX010000132.1:0-8600 GCA_963977835.1 uncultured Derxia sp. | reverse complement strand
ATGGCGTTGCCGCCGAGGATGTCGCGCTTGGCCTTCTCCTTCAGGAACGGCAGGTCGTAGATCGTCGACGGCAGGTCCATGTCCCAGTGCGGATAATCCGAGGCATAGAGCAACTGCGTGTCGGCCTTGATCATCTCGAAGGTCAGCTCGAGCGCCTTCCTGTTGTCGACCATCTCCATCGGCTGCGTCGTGTAGAACATCTCGCGCATGTAGTCGCTCGGCTTGCGCTTGAGCGACGGGCAATCGGACGTGCGCATCTTGTAGGAGTGATCGAGCCTCTGCATGAGGCTGTAAACCCACGTCAGCCCGCTCTCGATCCAGATCGTCTTGAGATGCGGGAACCGCTCCGGCAGTCCGTTCACCACCCAGTTCGTCATGTGCACCATGTTGAACCACATGAAGCCGAGCGCGTGCGCGCCGATCGGCTTGCGAGTCTGGTCGCGGTCAAGCCGGCGGCCGAAACACCGACCTGGATGGTCTATCTGCCCGCCTATGCCTCGCGCGCCGAGGCCGAGCGCGTGGCCAGTGAATTGCGCAAGAAGGGCTTCGAAGACTTCTTCGTGATTCAGGACAATTCGTCGATGCGCAATGCGATTTCGCTGGGCATCTTCAGCTCCGAAGACGGCGCGCAAGGCCGCGTCGCATCTTTGACCGGGCGCGGTTTCAAGGGCGCCAAGGTGATGGCGCGCACCAGCGGCGTCGTGCGTGCGCGGGTCGAAATCCGCGAGGTGAACGCGGCTGCGAGGCCGACGCTCGCGCAACTCGCCAAGGAATTTCCGGGCAGCGAATGGCGCGCCTGCGCGGCGCCGGCCGCGCCGCGCAAGGGCTGAAGGCGCTTTCAGCGCCGGTCGACGATCAAGGCTTCGCTGTCGAGCAGATCGGCCAGGCGGTCGCGCGCGACGGCGGCGGCGCCCGGGTCATCGAAGGGGCCGACCAACACCCGGTAGACCGTGCCGCGCAAGACGATCTCGCTGCGCCTGGGCCAATCGGTCAGTTCGCGCTCGAGGCGCGCGCGCAAGGCTTCGGCATTCATGCGTTGCGAGAACGCGCCCACTTGCACATACAAGCCATCGTTGAGGTCGGGGCCATCGGTGCGGATCGTCGCACTGGCGCTCGCGCTCGCATCGCCGCTCGCGGCCACCAGGGTGGGCGCAGGCGTGCCGTTGCGCATCGAGCGCTGCAATTGCGCAATCTCGTCGGGCTGCAGCAATTCGACCTCCACCTCGACGGTGCCGGCCTGAAGTTTGTCGAGGCGCACGGCCGCGGCATACGACAAATCGATGACGCGCCCTTCGTGGAAGGGGCCGCGGTCGTTGATGCGCACGATCACGCTGCGGCCGTTGCGCAGGTTGGTGACCCGGGCATACGACGGAATCGGCAGCGTCTTGTGCGCGGCCGTCATCTTGTACATGTCGTAGGTTTCGCCCGAGGCGGTCGGGCCGCCATGAAATTTGCGGCCGTACCAGCTCGCGAGGCCGCGTTCCTTGAACGGCGCGAGCTTGGTCATGGGCGTGTAGTCATGGCCCAGCACGGTGTAAGGCCGCATGTTGGCCGAGCGCAAAGGCTCGACGCTCGGGACCGGGTCGGGAATGTTCTGCAGATCGGACGGCGGGTTGGGCAGCGGGCCGTCGTCCTGGTAATAGCCGCCGCGCTTGGGTGCGCTGGCGCAGCCGGCGATCAGCGCAACGACGACGAGGAGCAGGGCAGTGCGTGACATGGGCGGCAGTGTCGCCCAGCTTCGCCCTCGGCTCAAGCGGACTCGGGCACCAGCAACAACTTGACCATCTCGACCAGCATGTGGGGCGAGAACGGTTTGGCGACGAAGGCGTCGGCGCCGACGGCGGTCGCGCGTTGCGAATCGGCGAACTGGGTGCGTGCGGTGACCATCACGACCTTCACCTGCTGGGTCTCGGGATTGGCCTTGATCGCGGCGCAGGCTTCGAAGCCGTCGGTGCTGCCGGGCATCATCACGTCCATCAGGACGAGGTCGGGGCGCAAGGCTTCGACCATGCGCACGCCGTATTCGCCACGGTCGGTTTCATGGACTTCGAATCCTTCGATTTCGAGCGCGACGCGCTCGAGCGTGCGCAGGTCGAAATCGTCTTCGACGATCAGCACGCGCGGGGGCGTTTGGGTCATGGTGCGGTCTCCTGGAGGGTGGTGCTGGCGCGTGCGGGGGCGGTGGTTGCGGCGATCAAGGGCAGATGGATGTAGGCCCTGGTGCCGACGCCAAACTTGCTGTCGATCTGCACCCGGCCGTTGTGCAAGTCGACGATGATTTTCACGAGCGACAAGCCCAGACCGCTGCCTTGGATGCGGCCCGATTTGTCGGCGCGGTAAAAGCGCTGGAACAGATGCTGTTGCTGGTCATCGGAGATGCCCATGCCCTGGTCGCGCACCTCGACGGTGGCGCGCTGGTCGGCGAGCGATGCATCGATGTGCAAGGTGACCGGCGTCGGCGCTTCGGAAAACTTGAAGGCGTTGCTGAGCAGGTTGCGTACCGCCTGCGACAGTTTGGAACGGTCGGCCTTGACGAGCACCGGCGTGGCCGGGATGTCGCGCAACAGCACGCGTCCGGACAGATAGCCGAACTCGTCGCCGACGGCATTGACCAGATCGCGCAGGTCGAGTTGTTCGTAGCGGAAGTCGAGGTCGCTGCGCGCTTCGATGCGCGCGAGGTCGAGCAGGTCGTTGAGCAACTCGGCCATGCGATTGGCCTGGCGCAGGATGATGGACAGCATCTCGCCGCGCTTGTGCTCGGGCACCTTGTCGTTCGAAAGCAGTTCGGCAAAGCCTTTGATGCTCGCCATCGGCGTGCGCAATTCATGCGCGGCGGTGGCGATGAATTCCGATTTCATCCGGTCGATTTCGGTTTCGTGCGTGATGTCGCGCGCGATCAGGATGAAACCCGGCGTGCCGGCCGACAGGCGCCGCGCGCGCAGTTCCACCACTTGTTGCGGCGGGCGACGGCGCGAGATGACGATGCGCTGGACCTGGTCGCGTCGTCCGGTGTCGAGCGTCAGGGTGTTGAACAATTGATCGACATCGAAGCTCGCGTCGAACTGGCGTTGTTCGCTCCAGCGATCGAGCACTTCCTGCAAAGGCTTGCCGTGGGTCTGGTCGTTGGTCAGCCCCGACATGGTGGCGAAGGCGTCGTTGCAGCCGGTCACATGCATGCGCGCGTCGACGATCACGAACCCATCGGGCGCCGCTTCGATCACGGTCGAGAGCTGCTCGGCGAGCTTGCGCGCCTGGTCGCGTGCGAGGCTCTTGTCTTGCGCTTCCCGGAACACCTTGCGAAAACCGAGCGAACCGACGCCACCCAGCAGCACCAGCAGCACGGCCGCGGCGATGGCGACGCGGCCGAACGCCAGCGTCAGCGTCGGAAACTCCAGAACGGCGATCTTGGCAAAGTAGAACGCGCCGCCCCACAGCACCGAAAGGAAGATCAGCAGCAGCCAGTCGGTGGCGGAGATCGAAAGCGACGGGTTCGGGGAGGCGGACATAGCACCTGTTTCTCACAAAGCGCGCGGACCCTGCCCGATCTGAAGCCGCGCGGCCGACAGTGAAACAAGTGATGTACTCATCCGGCGCTCCGGTGAGCTACTCCACCGAGCGCAGCGATCGTCTCCTTCACCCGGCGTCGATAGGGGGCACAGCCGCGCACGCGCAAGACGAAGCCACCGGGTGCTGACGGGCGACGGGCGACCGACGGTAGCTCATCGGTGCGACCCGGCTTCGCCTCGTAGGCGCCAAGATGCTCGAGGACGAGCGAGTCGAGCGAACCGAGGGTAATCAGACTCTCGGCGACCGCCGCGCTCTCGGTCCCGTTCGTCGACTACGCGCGCGGGAACGGACGGGCGATCGGTCCGGGACAGCCGGAAGGGTGGAGCCCCGTGCTCGCCGACGACGAGACCTCCTGGGTCGCCTACCGCGGGCTCTTCGGGCTCGACACCCACGACCGCTTCGTCGGCGAGTTCGGCCTCAACATCGTGGGCGGCTGTTGCGGGACGACACCGGATCACATCAGGGCGATCGCGACGGCGGTGGCGATCTTGACCACCACACGCACCACCACGACCGCGATCGCGATCCACCACGCCGACATCGGCAATTGCCAATCGAGCATCGCGCCGGTCAAGGCAAAGAAGGCGATCGCGAGCAAGGTGCCGGCTTCGGAGGTTTCGAACGAGGCGATGCGGCGATGCTTGTCGAGCCCGCGCGCGACCAGACCGAAAGCCATGGCGGCGAGCAAGGGCGACAAGGTCAAGGGCCAGGCGATCACATAGATCAGGCCGCACAAGGCCGCCACCGCCATCACCTGCACCGCACCGCGCGACGGCACCGCGCGCACGAACAGCAAGAGCACGCCCGCCGCGAGCGTGCCGAGCAGGAAGGAGGCGCACAACTGGTAGATCGGCTGCATGACCAACCCGATGTCGAGTCCGCCGCTGACGAGCGCGCCGGTGATCACGAGTTGCAGCACCAGGGCCGCATAGGCGGTGGACAAGGTGCTGAACAGCAAGGCGCGCTCGGTCACCTGGCCGCGCGAGCGCAGGTCTTTCGACACCGCGAGCACCGCGATCGGCGAACTCGCCATGCAGATGACCGCCACCAGGGCCGCGGCCGGCGGCTCGACGCCGAAGACCAGCCGCAACAAGGCATAGATGGCCCAGAACGCGGCCGCAGATTCGACCAGACTGCCCACGAGCAGCCACGGATTGCGCCGCAGCCATTCGAAGGAAATGCGTTGGCCGACCTCGAACAGCATCAGCATCGCGACCGCTTCGAGCGCACGCCCGAGCAAGGGCACCAGACGCGCATCGGCAAAATTTTGCGCGATGGCGGCGAGCACCAGACCAGCGAGCACCAGGGCCGTATAGCGCGGCAGGCGCAACAGCCTGACGGCCAACTCCGATGCTGCGGTGGCGATGAGGAACAAGGCCGCCAACGTCGCCAATGGCGACCCGGCAATTGCGGCCCAGATCTCCTCGAAAGGAAGCAATTGATTCATGGGATCCTCGGACTCGATGGAACGCATGCCCAAGGCATGGTCCGGGGTGGAGAACATGCGGCCCGCGCCGATGACACCGGGTGGACCGCGCTGCATCGACGACTCGACTACTGACCGTGCCGGCCCGCCTGGGGTTCCGCACACATGGCGCCCGGATGTGGAGGGGGGCGTCTAGGCAGGGCTGCGGCGCGCATAGGTCGCCTTGTATAGCCTCATGCAATGCCCATCGACGCGCGCTCGGCGTCGTCGTGGCAGGCCGACCGTACCATGCCCGTCGGACCGCCCATGTGTCGCTTCGTAAAAAGCCTGGCCTGGCGGCGCAAGGTGTTTTTGGCCCCGGCCGCGAGCCCGCGCCGCCATCCCGGTAAAATAGCGGTCCCCTAGCGGAGGTGTCTTTCCATGTACGTATCCGAATTCACCCAATTTCTGAATGAACTGAAGCAAAAGCGGCCCACGCTCGAGCAAGGCCAGCAGCAAGGCCGGGCGCTGTTGTGGGACAAGGAACTCGACTTCGACGCGCAGGCCGACTACAAGACCGCGCGCGTGCCGCAAAAGCCTTACGTGTATTCGAGCGGGCTGTAAACCGGTGACGACCGAGATCGACGCGCCCGCGCTGCCGCAAGCGCCCGCCGGCGCCACCCCCGAGGTGGTCGACGGGCTTGCGTTCGCCAAGCTGTACGGCGAGCCGCTGTTCAAGCTGCCGCAGGATTTGTACATCCCGCCCGATGCGCTCGAGATCTTTCTCGAAGCCTTCGAAGGCCCGCTCGATCTCCTGCTCTACCTGATCCGCAAACAGAATTTCAATGTGCTCGACATCCCGATGGCACAGGTCACGCGCCAGTACCTGACGTATGTCGATCAGATCCGCAAGACCAATCTCGAACTCGCCGCCGAATACCTGCTGATGGCCGCGATGCTCATCGAGATCAAGTCGCGCATGCTGCTGCCGGTCAAGAAGGCCGACACCGGCGAAGAAGTGGAAGATCCGCGCGCCGAACTCGTGCGCCGTCTGCTCGAGTACGAACAGATGAAGCTCGCCGCGCTCGAGCTCGACCGGCTGCCGCTCGTGGGCCGCGACTTCTGGCGCGCCCAGGCCTTCATCGATCAATCGGTGCAAATCCGCTTCCCCGAGGTGAGCGCAGCCGACCTGCAGGCGGCCTGGGCCGATGTGGTCAAGCGCGCCAAGCTCACCGCGCACCACAAGATCACCCGCGAAGAACTCTCGGTGCGCGATCACATGAGCCAGATCCTGCGCCGTCTGCAAGACACCCGTTTCGTCGAATTCACCGATCTGTTCCTCGGCGATCCACGCGGCCACGGCTCGGTGCAGATCGTGGTCGTGCATTTCCTCGCGCTGCTCGAACTCGCGCGCGAAACCCTGGTGGAACTCACCCAGGCCGAGGCCTACGCGCCCATCTACGTGCGGCTGTCGTATACGCCGAGCTGAGAAACGCAGCTTCGCGTCACGGAAGTACGTATACTTTTTGCGCCACGCTACTCAGTGGATTGCTCTGCTTCGGCGCGTGTTCCAAAACCGGTTGACAAAATACGAGGTCGCAAATGAAGGCGTCAGCAACGAACATGCTCATTTTCTCTGGCGTGGTGTTTTTCGCGTCTGTCGGTAATGCAATGGCGACGGATGAGGTGCAAAGCGAGTATGCAAGCGTCCTTGCTGCCTGCAAATCAGAGGCCGGGAACCTGAGTGGAGCTAGTCGTGACAGCTTCATTCTCAAGTGCAGAATTGAAAAAACAAGTCGCGAGGAAAAGGTGAGATCTTGCGAGGCGCAGATGGGGCAGGCCATCTCCGCGAAGGCACAACGCGACCCCGAACTTCGAGCGAAGTTCATTGACAACTGCGTGAAGCATTGGAGTCCAAAGAAGGGGTAAGTGCCGCCGCGCGGACTCGATGGCTCAGCAAGAATGGGGCATCAGTATTTCATCCGTACGACGAGCAACTGGCTCGATGCCTACCGCCAAAGTTAACCGGCGCCTGAGCGCGCAGGGCGCCAACACTGACCACGAAAATGACGAAGCCATGACCAGTGTTGGCGTCCGCGTTGAACGCCCTGTTAGGCTCGGGCGCGAAGGCAGAGTTGGGCAAGTTCACTCGAATCGCATTAGGTTTGTGCGTCTACACAAGTTGAACAAGCGCCCCGTCCTAGATTCTCGTTTTTGAAAGCGCGTCAACCATAAAGTCAGTAGCGTTCACGCCGCCAGTCGCTTCAGTTCCCAGCATCTGTGGCGTTACATGCGGGGACGGCCAAAGCGACTGAATGGTAAAGCGTTCTATCTCGGCTTGATCAAGCTGCTCCGTAAGCTCATCTCTTGTGCCTCGCGCAATTGTTGACGCAAAGTAAGAAACAGCGCCTGCCAGTAAATCCACGACCTGTAGTTGGGGAAGGCTTCTCGAATCAGCAAAATTAAGTTTTCGAGCCCTCAGCGGGAACTCAAATTTTCTGCGGTCATAGCCAATCAATGTTGGAGAGACGTCAGGTTGCATCATTGCTGCGAGCGTCGCTTGCTCGGCGGCAACTGGTTTGGACTTGTCATGTATTGCCAGGAACTCTTGACCAAGTTGCATACCCCATACGCTCAATTGATGAAAAACAGATCCAATTGCTGGGTCTAACGCAATGTAATTCACGCCATCAAGTATTTCATCAATTTTGTTTTCAGCAAAAAGGTAGGGCGCAAATGAAGATTTATGCCTCGGCTCTGTGCAATTTTCATGCAGCGCCCAGGCGGAAGTGAAGAAAGCATCCTTAGTAGCTGGGGTCGGAGTTCTAACCATCTGCACAAAGGCTGCAAGGAAGCTGTTAAACCTATCCTCTCCGCAGAAGACGGGCGCGACGTAGTAGTGGAGGTTTGCAATCGCGCTATTGGCTCCCCGTTCGTACAGATCAATGCCGTCTTGGTATGCGAGAGTTTCTACAATAAGGTCTACTGCTTTGCACATCGCCATGTATCGCTTGTGCGTAATCGAAACTTTGACACGCTCTGGGGTCAAGAGAGGTGACCTTAGAAACTGAATCAGTCTTCTCTTTCCTGCTTCAGATTTTTTGAGCGATGTGAACTTAACCTCTTGGGTTTGGGCTGTTCTCACAAGATCCAATAACTCATTAGATTCTGTGTGTGTGAAATCAGCAGAGGCGAGAACGAAGACAGGCTGATTGGGATCGAGTAGTGCCGCACCAGTGTTTCCGGCTTCATCGAAGTAGATTTCGGGCGACATGGTTCTCCCTGCTGTTTAAAAGAGCCTAACTTGGTTTATCCATCAAAGTTGCAGATTAAACCGGAGCCGAGCCGATAACCAGTTCGGACAATCGGCCCGGAAGTAGCGTCGCTGCTCGCTCGCAGCCGATAACTGGATACCTTCACCGACATAAGCGATCCGCAAATCCGGCTGCTCATCGGCAGATCGTCGATTACCCGAAAGCGACAGGCGCAAAAACTCTCTGCCGCTGTTTCTCTGTCATCGCAAATCGCTTCAAGCGACCGACCAGCGTGTTCCCTCAACAGTGGAACGATGTCGGATACGCACGCAGCGAATGTCATCGACTGCATTGGCACGGATCGCCAGCCGCTT